>JADFUQ010000214.1 GCA_015222065.1 Bacteroidota bacterium | reverse complement strand
GGGGAAAAGATGCTTGCGCCTGCAGAAAGTTATGGTGAAAAACGAAACTCGGAAAATCCGGAATTATATGCCATTTTCCCGTATCGTATGTTTGGCGTTGGGAAACCTGACCTGGATATTGCCAGACGAACTTTTTCCGCACGAACACATAAAGTTACAGGCGGCTGGCAACAAAGCGCTATCCAGTCAGCTTACCTTGGGCTTGCTGATGAAGCGGCAGATATGGTTACTCAAAATTTTTCTGTTGTTCCCGAACATTATCGTTTCCCGGCCATGTGGGGCCCAAATTACGACTGGACTCCTGATCAATGTCACGGAACAGTTGCTATGACCGCACTGCAACGGATGCTCATTCAATGTGATGACGAAAAGATCTATCTGTTCCCGGCATGGCCTGAAGATTGGGATGTCGATTTTAAACTTTATGCCCCGTTTAATACTATTATTGAAGGAAGTTATAAACAAGGAGAAATTGTGAATATAAGAATAGACCCGGAATATCGTCGTGATGATGTGGAGATTATGTTTTGATGAAAATTCAATATGAAGTTATTTATTTACTTAAAGATTAAATATGAAACGGTCAGAGGTAAATTCCATAATTAAAAATTCCATAGATTTTTTTGAAGAATATAAGTTTTGGTTGCCGGAATGGGCGTATTGGTCGCCTGAAAATTGGAAAGGGCAAAGTGAACCGTGTGCTGAAATCATTACTAACAATCTGGGCTGGGATATTACTGATTTTGGCAGCAATGATTTTACCCGGCAAGGATTGGTACTGTTTACGATTCGAAACGGAAATCTTCAAAAGAAAGATAAAACATATTGCGAGAAGATAATGATTGCAGATGAAGAACAGGAAACACCTTTACATTTTCACTGGAATAAAATGGAAGATATCATTAACCGCGGTGGCGGTAACCTTGTTCTGGAGTTGTTTATAGCCACGTCGAATGGAGAACTTACTGATAAAACTTTAGATGTTAATATTGATGGCATTATCTCTACGGTAAAACCGGGTGAACAACTCATCCTGAAACCGGGGCAAAGCATCTGCATGAAGCCATACCAGTACCATCGTTTTTACGGGCAAAAAGGCTTCGGTAAAGTACTAATTGGAGAAGTAAGTATGGTAAATGATGATGAAAATGATAACCGTTTTTACGAACGAGTAGGCCGTTTTCCGGCAATTACAGAGGATTCAAAACCTTTGCATCTGCTGGTTTCCGATTATCAAAACTATTTGTAAAAAACTTAAGTTTGTTCGATTATGTCGCGAATAATAAGAGTTTCAGGTGTAGGTTGTTGTTTGGTGGATAAACTCTATACCAAAGTTGATTTTAACGGAGCAATACTGAAACCCTATTTGTCGAAAGAAAACGGCGATGGAGGCCTGGTTTCGGGGCAATTGGTATTTGCTGAGGAATTTGAAAATTTTGCCGGAAAGGACTTTGAGCATATTTTAAATGAAATAGTTGATGGCAAAACACCTGATAAAATAAATATAGGTGGTCCGGCTATCGTGGCATTGATTAATGTCGCACAAATATTGAATAAGAAGAGCTTTGAAGTTAAATTCTATGGAAAGGCAGGTAATGATGAGGGTGGAGAATTTTTAGCAGCACAACTTAAGAAAACACCTGTAAATATTGACAACTTTCTTGTGTCAGGAGAAATTACTCCTAATACTGTTGTACTTTCCGATCCCGA
This sequence comes from Bacteroidota bacterium, assembly GCA_015222065.1. Classification (GTDB taxonomy): domain Bacteria; phylum Bacteroidota; class Bacteroidia; order Bacteroidales; family VadinHA17; genus JADFUQ01. The sequence continues at coordinate 14,661 of JADFUQ010000214.1, read as the reverse complement.
TTTTGATAATGGCCATGGGGAGCGGATGTTTATAAGTTCCATTGCTGCTGCATGGGAGATGATTCCTGATGACCTTGATGAGGAATTCTTTTCATCAGATTTTGTTGTGTTTGGTGCTACAGCATTAACGCCCAATATACATGACCGGCTTACCAGTTTGTTAAAAAAAGCAAAATACAATGGTAGTATTACTATTGTAAACACGGTATACGACTTCCGAAACGAGAAGGAAAATCCCCAAATGAAGTGGCCATTGGGAGAAAGTGATGAGAGCTATAAAAATATCGACCTCCTGATAATGGATATGGTAGAGGCACTCCGCCTGAGTGGTAAGGATAATCCGGAAGATGCTTTCCAATTTTTCGAAGAAAAAGAGGTTTCTGCATTCATCATCACCAATGGTAGCCAGAATATTTTTGCCTTTTCCGATGGCCGTCTATTTGAAAAACAAGATAAATTGAATTTACCCGTATCACAGGCAGTTGCTGAAGACTTAAAGCAAAATACAAATGGAGATACAACCGGTTGTGGCGATAACTTTGCCGGTGGTGTTATTGCGTCCCTGGTTCGGCAGGTTTGTTCGGACAATAAACAGCCTGATTTGACTGAAGCCTGCACATGGGGCATTGTAACCGGTGGGTTTTCCTGTTTTTATCTGGGGGGAACCTATTTTGAGGAGTTAGAAGGGGAAAAACTAACCAAACTAAAACCTTTTTATGAGCTGTATAAAAAGCAAATTAGATATTTAAATAATATATAAAAAAGGAGCAGTCATGTTAGTATGGAAAAAGGATTGGAGATTTCGAATAATTATACATTTATGTTGCGTTTTTGTCCTGGTTAGTGCCATGGATGTTACAAAATGTATAGCTGATAATTGGCGTCCGCTTGATATTCGGCAAGTGAAAGTTAATGGTGAGATTGGCAGGCGTATAGACATAACTATAAATAATAATGTATTAGTGCTTGATGCAGACAGGGATTTCTTACGTCCATTCCAGGATAAAAAACTACAGGAAGGATATATTGGGCTGGGTAAATTCATTGATTGTGTTGTTCGATTTGCAGCATATTCAAACACCTCCAACCTACTGGAATTTAAAAATCATATTATTAGCGAAACTATCAAGACTCAGGATGATGATGGCTATATTGGGATATTGGCTTCTGAATACCGGATGTGGAATTTATGGGATATCCATGAAATGGGGTATCTTATATTAGGATTAACCAACAACTATAAATATTTTAAAGAGGAAGAATCTCTCAAAGCTGCTGAAAAATTAGCTCAATATATCATTAATCAATGGTCAGTTACTCCGAATCGTATTACCAATAGCTGGGTGTCAGTAAATGTGACTACGACAGGTTTGGAGGAAGCGATGCTTGCTCTTTATAGACAAACGAATAAGCAGCAATATCTTGACTTTTGTGTTAAGGATAGAAAGTTACCAGAGTGGAATACAGGAATTATTGAAGGCAGATGGGGTAATATTGAAGGACATGCGTATCATTATCTGTGCCGTTGCCTGGCTCAATTGCAGTTGTATAACATCCAGCCCGATTCGGGATTGTTGGCAAATTCCCAAAAAGCAATGGATTTCCTGACTGGTGAGGATGGATTATTAATACCGGGATTATGCAGTTACCATGAATGCTGGCACAGCAACCAGCAGGGGTTTTTCAAATTAGGTGAAACCTGTGCTACGGCCTATATGCTTAGATGGCTGAATACGCTCCTTCAAATGGAAGGTGAATCACAGTATGGAGATATCATGGAGCGTATTATTTATAACGGGCTGTTTGCTGCTCAATCTCCGGATGGTCGTCACATTCGTTATTATTCCCCCTTTGAAGGAGAACGTGTTTATTTTGATGGTGATACATATTGTTGTCCCTGCAATTACCGGCGCATAATCGCTGAATTACCGGGTATGATTTATTATCGGTGGAATAAGGGATTGGCAATCAATCTTTATACCGAATCCACAGCAAGTTTTAATCTCAAAAAGGATTTAACACTGAATGTTCGCCAGGAAACCGATTATCCGAATTCAGGTAAAGTTGTAATCTACATCAATCCGGACAAATCAACCGAATTTCCCTTGCGGCTGCGAATTCCTGGTTGGTGCCGGAAAGCATATATTAGTATCAACGGCGAAAGTTTTGATGTCGGAAAACAAGGTGGTTCATATATTACTCTCGATAGAAAGTGGCGTAAGGGTGATAAAATAGAGTTGGAGATGTCAATGCCATTTAGACTGGTTAAAGGTAGAAAAACTCAGGCGGGACGTGTAGCTGTAATGAGGGGGCCACAGTTATTTTGTTTAAATCCTGATCGACAGGAGAATTTCAACCCTGAGATAATGAAGCTTATTTATATCGACCCAACCTCACTGGAATTATCTGATGTGGATAGTTTAATCCGACCCCAGGGTCATACCTGTCAGGTATACTGTTGGGATCCAAATAATTATAGTGCACAGTCTGAAGCGCCCATCAAATTACTGCTCACTGAATATGCCGATCCCGGATGTCAGGCAACTTACTTTTTAGTAAGGAACCCGAATTCAAACATCTTTGTTGATGATGAATTATTTGAATAAACATGTTAACATTTTTCTTATAATAAAACGAATAACTATGAAAAAACATCAATTTAAAGAGAGAGCAGTTTTAAGAAAATGCGGGGTCTTAATTTTTTTTAATCAATATTAAATTTTAATATATTTGACAATGAAAGGAAACTGACAATGAAAGAAAATTCAAAAAACATTACACGCCGGTCATTTATTGAAAAAACCGGTGCTGCTGCCGCAGGTCTGACTATACTTCCAGGCTCAATGGTAATTGACCAGAAGGAAGGTGAGAAAACGCCGGTGCTCACGGTTCTGGAGCGGACAACCGAGCCGCTGCTGAAGGCTGATCGCCCGTGGGAGGATTTAAGCATAGGCCTCGACCAGGTTTTGCGGATCGGAGACCAGTGGCATCTCTGGTACGTTGCCTTTGACCACAACTACAAAACCGACAACGACTGCTACTTCTGCTATGCCCGCTCGAAGGATGGGGTTCACTGGGAAAAACCCTCACTCAATATCTATTCTTACAATGGTAATACGGACAACAATATTCTTATGTTTGGCTTTAACCTGGCTTCTTTTATTTACGACGAAAAAGCGCCGCCTGAGCAAAGATTCAAAGGGGTGGGCGCTCGCCAACATGGCGTTGGGTACGGACCGTGGTGGGTTTATGGTGCGACCTCGCCGGACGGAATCCGATGGAAAGCGTTGGACGAGCCCCTGCTGAAAAAGAACTCCGACACAGGGAATATCTGCTTTCGTGACGGCGATATCTACAGGCTTTATGTGCGGATGTGGAGCGGCGGGGACTTTAAGGGCAATCGCGTTGTAGGTTACACCGAATCGCCCACGTTTGGGGATTTTCCCGATCCGGTTGTGATCCTGAGTGCTGACAAGGACGATCCGTGCGATATGCAGTTTTACAACTCAGCAACGACAAAGCTAAAAGACAATCTGTACCTGATGTTTCCGTCGGGCCTTTTCACGAAGGATGAGACCGTGTTGGTGTACGCAGCGTTCAGCCGTGATGGCAAACAGTTTTTCCGCCTCGGACGCACGCCCCTTTTGGGCTTTGGTAAGGGGTTCGACAGTATGGGCATCTATGTTTCCGCGGGTGCGATACCGGGAGAGAAGCCGGGTACCTACTGGATCTACTATGGAGGCACGGCGAGGACTCATGACGCCATTCCAGCCGATGTTCACTACAACGGCGGGATAGGCCGCTTCTTGCTGAAGGTAGTTGACTGAACCTGCTCTCCATAGCATACCATGGCAGAAAATACGCTGACAGATGACTTCAGGGTAAATAATATCCTATGGCGGTTAAGCGGATTGGCATACAAATAGTCAAAACAAGAAATTAATTCATAGAACTATTTTATTCACATATTCCAAAGAAGAAGCATAATGAGAAGGTTGATAAAACGTTTTATACCAAATCTCAAAGTAAATTATATCATTATCAATTTACTATGTATAATAATAGTCTCATCATCAAATGTGTCAATAGCACAAAATTTTGAATCATGGAACCCTGGTGTCCATGAAGACGAAAAAATCACTGTAACACTTTTCGCAAATGTATTTAAAGATTACATCGAAGAATTTATAAAAGATTACGAAAAATATAGACAAACAGATTCTGTAGGCATCAATTACTTGGACACCACACGGTTTGTGAAAAATGATGATGTATTTGAATGGATGAAGAATCAGATTCCATATTTTGATTGTCCTGATGACAAATTCAAAGAGATTTACTATTTCAGGTGGTTTGTATTTCAATTGCATTTAAAAAAGAGAGGTGATTATTTTTTTGTTACCGAGTTTTTAGAAAAGGCCTCTTGGGCTGACATTAATAACGTGATCAATTGTCCGGCAGGGCATCATATTTATGAAGGAAGATGGTTAGATGAACCGGAATACATGAATTCCTATTTGAAATATTATATGTTTTCCTCCAATGTGCGTCCAAGGCAATTTAAAACCTGGATTTGCGATGCCGCTTATCAATACTATCTTATACATCCTTCTCAAATATTTTTATCTGATATTTTGAATGAATTGGTAAATCACTGGAACCTGATCTCAGAAAAATACAAAACAGAAAGTTATCATGGCATGTACTGGGGTGAAGATTGGATGGACGGCATGGAATACCAGATTGGCGGAAGTGGTATCAGGCCTTCCATTAATGCCTATTTATATGGAGACGCAAAATCGATTTCAAAAATGGCCAAAATTTTAGGCAATGCACATATAGAAAATAAATATGACAGTATAGCAGTGGATATAAAAGAAAACGTTCAGAAATATCTTTGGAGTGAACAAGCCGAATTTTTCCTTACCTATAAGAATATTGAAGGCTGGAATTGGGATGAAGATATGTATAAAAAAAAAATAAATCCGGATAAAAATTGGGAACAAATACAACAATTGTACCAACTGGTTGACGTTCGGGAACTGATAGGTTATATCCCCTGGTATTTCAATCTTCCTGATAATGAAGGAAAATACACACAGGCATGGAAATTTATTAAAGATGCTACGATGGGTTTCAGGGCGGAAAACGGACTTTCAACCGCAGAAAAAAGCCATCCATTTCATTGCAGGATAAGATATCGCAATAACCAACAAGGTGAGTGTTGTAGTGACTGTCCATGGGATGGCCCGATGTGGCCTTTCGCCGAGACTCAAACTCTGGTTGCATTGGCAAATGTATTAAACAATTACGATCAGGATGTTGTCACGGAAGAAGATTATTTTTACGAATTGGAGAAATATACCCATACCCAATATCAGTATTATAATAATTATCCGGGACCAAGGCCCTGGATCGGACAATCGGCAAATTATAAGGGAAAAGATGCCAATGGTGTGGCAATATGGAATCTTAAAAATCCGAACTTTTATAATCATTCCGGTTATTGCGATCTTGTTATTTCAGGGCTTGTGGGTTTTCGTCCCCAAGAAGACGGCAGCTTTAGTGTAAATCCATTAATCCCTGAGAATAAATGGGATTATTTCTGTCTTGATGGATTAAAATACAGGGATAAATATATCACTATCCTGTATGATAAAACTGGCAATAAATACAACAAGGGTAAAGGATTGCAAATATATATTGACGGATTATTAAAAGCATCTGCCCCACAATTGCAGAAATTAAAAGTTGTATTTTAGAGTAGGTTGATAATAATCAAACAATTCAATATAAATTCTCATTGCCGAATAATAAGCAATTAACATGAAAAATTTTTGCAAAAACGGGGGAACTGAGTATGCAAATATTGAGTGATGATGCGCCAAAAGGAAAATAAGTTTAAACAACAGGAGCATCGAAGCTTTATCGATTGGTTTATCTCTTTGCATGCAAAGATAACCAGGAGTGGGCATCAAATAGAACTATGAGTATCATTTTCAGTATATATAGAAGAAATAGTGAAGGGGTATTATTCAATACCTTATTAAATTAGAATGGTTGAAAACGATATAATACGTATGAATAAGGGAATACAAAGGGTGGCCTAAGCGCCTCAATAAAATTAATTAATGAAATTTAGTGGAATTAGTGGGTTGAATCTTTTTTAGTAAAATGAATGACTATGAAAAAACATCAATTTAATGAGAGAGCAATTTTAAGAAAATGCGGGATCTTAATTTTTTTAGCCTTGTTTACTATCTCTTGTTCAAATGAGATAAATTATTATGTTTCGCCTGATGGTAATGATGAAAACATTGGTACGCAATCCAAACCTTTTGCCACCATAGACAGGGCAATTGTTGAAACCGGAAAGGTAACGGCTAATAACAAAGCTGTTAATATTTACCTGCGGGAAGGCATATTCCAGTTAAAAGAGACATTGGAATTTAACGAACAAATTACCGGTTATAAAGATTATCCTATTACAATTCAGGCATATGGGAAAGAAAAAGTCTCCATTACAGGTGGACCTTATTTCCCGGTATCGGTTTTAGAGCCTGTTAATGAAAAAGAAATACTGAAAAGGATATTATCGTCCGAGGCAAGAAAAAAAATCAGGAAGCTCAACTTAAAAAAGCTTGAGATTGCCGACTACGGAACCATCAAACATACAGGTTTTTCGCGAGCAATTCGTCCTGCTGGTTTGGAACTGTTTTTTAACGACAAGGCGATGCAATTGGCAGCATATCCGGCGGACAGATACATAAAAATAGAGAAAGTAATTGATAAAGGATCAAAGCCACGGGATGATGATTTTTCAGACAGGGGAGGTGTTTTTACTTACGATGTTTCACGACCTTCATTATGGTGTAAACCAAGTAATTTATGGGTACAGGGAATGTTTGGCACTGTTTGGGCAGATGACAAACTGAAGGTAGCGGATATTGACACATTAAAAAAACAGATTACTACTGAAAAACCGCATTTATACGGTATCACCGGTGGACATTTCCGTTTTATAAATATTTTGGATGAAATTAAGAATCCTGGCGATTACTTTGTTGACTATGAAAATGGTGTTGTTTATCTTATACCATATTCTGATGAAAAAAGCGACAGGATATTTGTTTCCTTAATGGAAGAACCCCTGGTAGTTTTAGAAGGTGCAAATTATATTATTTTCAAAAGTATCTGTTTTGAGAATTCACGAGGGATGGGTGCGTATCTTGAGTGCGGTGAGGAAAATATATTTATAAATTGTACTTTCCGTAATTTTGGAACTTATGCTATTTCAATCGGAAAGGGAATAGCCTCTTTTGATACGATTAGGCACGAAAAAACAGGTAAACCTGTTAGCAGAAGAATAGGTTCTTTAAAGCAGCACCAGTATGCCGATCCGACTTACAACAGGCAGGGAGGCAATAAGAACGGGCTTATTTCCTGTACCATTTATAACACCGGCGCCGGTGGAGTTAGTCTCGGAGGCGGAGATATTAAAACGCTTACTCCTGCCGGAAACTTTGTGGAAAACTGCAATATTTACAAAACAAACAGGCGTTATCAAACCTATGCTCCATGTATTGACCTTTCGGGTGTTGGCAACAAAATTATTAATAACAAATTACATGATGCTACGCATAGTGCCATTATTTTTTACGGAAATGATCACCTGATTGAAGGAAATGAAATATATCGTGTGTTGCTCGAAAGCGACGATGGAGGGGGGATTTATACAGGAAGAGATGTGACAACTTACGGGACAGTGATCAGAAACAACTTTTTTTACAAAATTGGCAGTCCCAATCCCCTGTATCATCATGGGTACTGGCATGGAATATATTTAGACGATTTTCCTGGTGGGATTGTTGTTGAAAATAATGTGTTTTATGACATTTTAGCAGGTATTCTGGTAAGTGGAAGGGATGTAATATGTAATAATAATATTTTTATTAATTGTGACAGACCGGTAATTATTCAAACCCGTCCACCCTCTGAAACTCATAAAAAACGGCTGTTAAATATAAATCCTAAAGAAGGAATCTGGAAAGAAAGATTTCCTTCTCTATCTGATGCCCTTGAGAATAATTGGGGAAAATTTGTTGGAACAACGGCAACGAATAATATTTCTGTCGGCACTGAAAAACCCTGTGTAATTATTGACAGGGTTGATTCAACATTTCTCACGGTTAGAGACAATTTTGATTTTAAAGACGATGAGATACAGAAATTATTCGTTGATCCTGATAATATGGATTTTACCTTAAAAAAAGATGCTCTGATCTTTCAGTTAGATAGCGTTTTCAAACCAATTGATTTCAGCCGTTTTAGAAAATGATTTTTGTAAGGGAATATTGGTTTTGTTAATATAGATTTAAATATAATAGGATTTTAGATTTTGATACTACGATAAAAAGGATAAACCGTGAATGTTTAATAAAAAAAAACTATGAAATTAATTTTATTAATTGGACTGGCCTTTAGTATTCTAACAGGATGTTCTGATAATTTGAGGCAGAAGTATGAAAAATATAATGTTATTTGGGATTCGCAAAGTAAAGATTCCTGGGGCTCAATGCCTGCCGGAAATGGTGATATCGGCGCTAATGTGTGGGTGACCGCTGATGGCGAACTGCAATTTTTCGTTAGTAAGACCGATGCTTTTAGTGAAAATGCCAGGCTTTTAAAAATTGGAAAAGTAAAAGTTAGGTTTACCCCAAATATTTTATCAGGCAAGAATTTTAAGCAAGAACTGGACCTTTATTCCGGCAAAATAAAAATTTCTACAGAAGAGCCCGGGCAAAAAGCAACCCTTGATTTTTGGATAGACGCTAATAATCCTGCTATTGTAATCGAAGGTAAATGTGATATTCCTGTTAAAATGGAAGTTTTTTACGAGGGCTGGCGAAATCGGCGCAGGGAACTGGCTCAAAAAGAGATGCATTCTGCCTACGGATTGTTTGGGTCCCCTGATCCTGTTTACGTGGAACCGGATACGGTTTTAAGAAGACAAGCAGAGTTGCTATGGTGCCATCACAATAAGCATTCGATATGGAAAAATGTGTTAGAACTTCAAGCCATTGGTGAGCTTACGTATCAACTTGATGATCCATTGCTTAACAGAACATTTGGCGCTTTGGTTTATGGAAAAAACCTGAATAAAGAGTCTGATATTAAACTTGTATCAGGCAAGCCGGAAAAAAAGTTTAATGTAAGTATTATTGTTAATACGGTATTTGCTGAAAATGCCTCTATATGGGCACAGGATATCTCTGACCTGAAAATCGAAATTGAAAAGCAATCCATTGCCAAAAGAGAGCAAGCTCATAACAATTGGTGGAAAAGCTTTTGGAACAGGCACTACCTGTTCATCGATTCGAATACCCAGCCCGGGGAGACGTTTACTGTAACCAGCGGCTATTTGCTTCAGCGTTACATCAATGCTTGCAGTGGGCGGGGAAAACTTCCCATAAAATTCAATGGCTCAATCTTTACAGTCGATGTGGTAAATGATTTTATTTCTTCAGGTGTGAATCTAAAAGGAATGGATGCAGATTACAGAACATGGGGTGGTTGCTTCGCAGGGCAAAATACCCGCTTACCCTATTGGACCATGTTATATTCCGGTGATTTTGAAATGATGAAACCGTTGTTTAAAATGTATATTGATGCGTTACCACTTTTGAAAAGCAGAACCAGGAAATATTATGGACATGATGGAGCCTTTTGTTCAGAATCAACGTATTTCTGGGGAACTTATAACAATAATAACTATGGCTGGAACAGAGAAGGTATGCTGGATGGTCTCACAAAAAATATGTATATCCGGTATTACTGGGGAATTGGAATCGAATTGGTTGCCATGATGCAGGATTACTATCTTTTCACCGGGGATACGGATTTTCTCAATAACAAATTAATCATTTTTACCAGAGAGATACTCACCTTTTATAACGAACATTACAGCAAGGACGAAGCCGGGAAAATTGTAATCTATCCTGCACAATCCCTTGAAACCTACTGGGAAGGCACCATTAATCCCTTACCTGAAATTGCCGGACTTAAATTTATTACAGAGCGTTTCATAAAAATGGATTCATTAACCGGCGACAAACATTTTATCAGTCTTTGTAAAACTGTTCTTAATTCACTACCGGCAATTCCTGTCAGGCAAGATGAAAACGGACAGCAACTATTGTCACCGGCACAGGTATTGACCTGGAAAAAACGTAACTCGGAAAACCCGGAGTTGTATGCTGTTTTCCCATATAGGTTGTTCGGACAGGGCAAAAATAATTTGGAGCTTGCGCGTAATACTTTTAATAAAAGGCTTCACAAACAGTTCTCGGGTTGGCAGCAGGATGCTATTCAGGCGGCTCTGCTTGGACTGACCGGCGAGGCACAAAGGATGATTGTTTACAACTTTAGTGAGAAACATGAAGGAAGCCGTTTTCCTGCTTTCTGGGGACCCAATTATGACTGGATACCGGATCAGGACCATGGCAATGTTAATATGAGGGCGTTACAAAACATGCTGATTCAGGATATTGACGAAAAAATACATCTTTTCCCGGCATGGCCTAAAGAGTGGAATGTGGCATTCAAAGTGCATGCACCACAGAATACGATTATCGAAGGGAAATTTGAAGATGGTAAATTGAAAGAGCTTAAAGTTGTGCCGGAAAAAAGGCGCAAGGATATCATTATAAGAAATGAAAAAACTGTACCGGCAAAAACATATTGTAACCCGATAAATCTGAATTACAGGTTCCAACCGGAACAACCTTCCCGGAGAGAAGCAGCAGATCCCTCGGTAATCTTTTTTAAAGAGGAGTATTATTTATTTGCATCCAAGTCAGGCGGATATTGGAATTCTGCCGATCTTGTCAATTGGGAATATATTCCTACCGATGATTTACCAACTGAAGATTATGCCCCTGCTGTAGTTGCAATAGGAGATACTATGTACTTTGTTGCTTCTTCTAATAATAAAATGCCAATGTATAAGATTACTGATCCCGAAAGCGGTAAATGGGACGTTGCCAATCCGGAATTTCCTTTCCCGATATGGGACCCTGCTTTTTTTCTGGATGATGACGGAAGATTATATCTGTACTGGGGATGTTCTAACAAAGCTCCACTCTATGCTATCGAGCTTGACCCTGAAAATAATCTGAATCCCATAGGGGAACGTGTTATATGTTTTGGCGCTGATATAGAACAACATGGATGGGAAATCCGTGGCGATTATAATGAACTGAACGAAAATCCCTGGCTCGAAGGGGCATGGATGAATAAGTATAATGATAAATACTACCTGCAATATTCAGCGCCGGGTACAGAGATGCGTTCTTATGCCGATGGTGTATATACTGCTTTCTCGCCGTTGGGACCATTCGAATATGCTTCATACAGCCCCTTTTCCCGTAAAGCAGGAGGATTTGCAACAGGCACGGGACATAGCAGTACTTTTACTGATAAATACGGTAATTACTGGCATGCAACCACTATGGTTATCTGTGTGAAGCATATGTTCGAACGCAGACTTTGCATCTTTCCTGCAGGCTTTGACAAAGATGGCGTATTATATGCACAAACAGCTTTTGGCGATTATCCCCATTATATGCCGGATGGGAAATCAGACTTTATTTCTGAAAGTACCTTCACCAACTGGATGATGCTTTCTTATAAAAAACAAGCAAGCGCTTCCTCGGTAGTAGAAGGCTATTCGGCAGATCAGGCTTTTGATGAAGATATAAAGACCTATTGGGCTGCCCAATCAGGTAAAGATGAATGGTTAAGTGCAGACCTTGAAAAAAAATGCAGAATAAATGCTATCCAGGTAAATTTTGCGGAACACGAAACAAAACTGTTTGACAGGCGCCCCGATATTTATTACAAATATATTATTGAATATTCTAATGACGGTAAAAAATGGGAAATTTTAGTTGACAAAACCTCCAATAAAACTGATTGTCCACACGACTATGTGCAGTTAGACACTCCCGTAAAAGCCAGGTATATTAAATTAAAAGTACTTTATATACCTGATGGAAAGGTGGCTGTTTCCGGCTTGAGAATTTTCGGAAATGGCTTGGGGAAAAAGCCCGGGAAAGTTGACAGTTTTGCTGTAATGAGAAATGAAAAAGACACCAGGGCTGCCTCGATTACATGGGACAAAGTACCTGATGCTACCGGCTATATTGTCAGGTATGGCACTGAAAAGAATAAACTATATAATCAGTTCATGGTATATCAGGAGAATCAGATAAATATCAATTGCCTGAACAAGGGGGTTGACTATTTCTTCTCGATTGATTCATTTAATGAAAATGGTGTTACAAAAGGTAATAAGATTATTGAATAATCAACAAGAATTAATGCAAAGTATAATGAAATATATTGCCCCTCAATGTGTTTAGGCTTAATTGTGCAAACATTAAAGCTATATTAAATACTATTGAAGTTCCAAACAACCTGACTTTATTAGAAACGAAACTATGATAACGCCAAATCCATTTATCGGTACCGGAATTCATGCAATTGGAGGTATTTCAGCGGCAAGCTGTTACATGCCTTTTGAAAAAATAAAGAAATGGCCATGGGGCATATTCTGGATAGTTCAAGCCTTTTTTGCATGGCTTATATTACCGTTGGTAATTGGGTATTTTACTGTTCCCGATTTGTTTATTGTATTAGCTGAATCTCCATCATCTGTCTTTTGGCCCGCCTTTGTTTTAGGGGCTATCTACGGATTTGGCGGGTTGTCATTTGGATATGCCATTCGAAATATTGGTTATTCACTAACCTATACTATTGCAATTGGAATTTCCGCAGTTTTGGGAACAATTGTTCCGTTAATTATTAATGGTAAACTTTTTGAGCAGTTTACGAAAACCGGAGGTGGAGTTGTTCTGACGGGAATGATTATTTCAATTGTTGGGGTAGCCCTTTGTGGGAAGGCAGGTTTTATGAAAGAAAAGTTTCTTGCTTTGAAACAAGGGCAATTAAAGTTACACTTTAATATGAAAAAAGGGTTACTTCTGACCTTACTTGCAGGTACACTATCAGCGGTTTGGGGAATTTCTCTTGAAATGGGGAATCCAATCTCAGAACTGGCAGCACAACATGGAGCAGGTCATTTTGAAGGTAACGCAAAATTAATTGTCTCTTCTCTCGGATGCCTGCTAACCAATTTGACATGGTTCATCATTGTAACCGTAAAAGATGGTTCAATTAAAAAACTGATCAGGGTAAATGAGATTGGCAAAAAACAATATTTAAGTAACTTTGGGTTATCTGCTCTGGCAGGATCGTTGTGGTACTTGCAGTTCTTTTTTTACGGACTGGGCCATGTGAAAATGGGCAGTTTTATGTTTACCAGTTGGGCTTTACACATGTCAATGTTAGTTTTTTTTAGTTACATAATTGGTGTAATTATGAAAGAATGGAAAGGGGTAAACAGCAAAACCTATGTTTTGCTTATTGTTGCATTTTTAATTTTGATTGGTTCTTTTGTATTAATGAGCTATGGAAGTTATATCGGCGAACTAGCAAATGGCTTAGGGCAATAAATAAATATTATAATGGAGATGTTTAATACTATTGGGAAATCAGATAAAAGTTTTAATCGCTCAGAAAATACATTAAAAAAACTCGAAAGGTTAAAAAAAACCTTAAATCACGAAGAATCCGACAGGGTTCCAATAAGCGATTTCTTTTGGGGAAGTTTTATTAAACGGTGGAGAAAAGAACTAAACCTTCCGGATGATGCAGACCCCTATTATTATTACGACCTCGATTGGATTGTTACTGTTCCGAATATGGATCCAAAAATTCAGTTTTTTGAAATGCTTAAAGAAGATGAAACAGAGGTAGTTATTAAAACGGGATTCAAAACTACCATGCGGAAAATATTTGATTTCCCTATGCCCGAATTTATTGCCTGGGATACCGATACAATTGAAAAATTAGAAGCATTTGAATTTGACGATCCTTATGACAGGCGACGCTATTTTGAGGCAGGCGATAATCAGATTGCAGGTGTAGGTGATGGTTTTGAACGAAACACACCTCCCTGGATAGAAACTGTAGAGAAGCTGCATAAAGATTTTCCTGTTTTTGGAAGCATAATTGAAAGTTCTGAATGTTTAACACGTCTGATCGGGCAAGAAAATACGCTTTTATGGATGGGTATGTACCCTGACAGGTTAGGAGAATGTATTAACAGGATCGGTCAATTTTACCTCGACTGTACAAAAGCTCAGGTTAAAGCTGCTGACGGCCTGTTGGATGGAATGGTTATATGGGGTGATGTTGCCTACAGTCAAACCATGTTATTTGATCCCGGGTATTGGAGGACTTATTTTAAACCATGGGTAAAAGCTATGGTAGAAGTATGCCATCAGCACGGATTACCGGTCATTTACCATGGGTGTGGAAATGTACATTTGATTTTTGAGGATTTTATTGAAATAGGCGTTGATTCTTATAATCCTCTTGAAGCTAAAGCTAATATGGACGCAGTTGAACTGAAACGTCGATTTGGAAACCAAATTGGTTTTTGCGGGAATAGTAATATTCAGGTTTGGGAAACCGGCGACAAAGAGTTGATCCGCCATGAAGTATTGAGGAAACTTAATGCAGCTAAAGGGGGCGGAT
>JADFUQ010000213.1 GCA_015222065.1 Bacteroidota bacterium | reverse complement strand
TCGGGAAAAGAAAAATGGCTTTATCCAACTTCAAAATGGTCAAAAACCGATATTGGATCTATAAATCCTTCTCTTATGATTGATCCCGGTTTTTATGTAGCAGTTTTGAATATTACTGGCAATTAAATACCAATAAAAAAATTCAAAACCGGGGACTGTAGACTGTTGACTGTCGATTATTGACTGTGGACTTATTAGAAATGTTATTTCAAATAGTTATTTGCCTTAAACCATTCAAACGCTTCCAATATTGCTTCTGATACGGGAGTTTGAGCCAATCCCAGTTCTCGTCTGGCTTTTTCAGGGTTAAAAAAATGAGTGTCAACACTTATCTTTGTTACAGGATAACTTAAATTTGGGACTTTTCCGGTCATTAAAGAAATAAATTGAGATAATAATCCATAGAATAATATAAAAAGTCTGGGGATTAGTATTTTCGGACATTTGATATTTAATTGCTTTTCTACCAGGTTATTGAACTCACGATAAGTAAGATTTTCATTTCCCAGGATATAACATTCGCCAATTTTACCCCTTATAAGAGCATTACAGATGGCAAAAGCGGCATCTTTTACATGTAAAAAGTTCCTGCCTCCTTTAGTATATCCGGGTACTTTACCACTATACAGACTAAGTATTAATGCTCCGCTACCCGGTTTTGAATCGTAAGATCCTATCATAAAAGTCGGATTCAGAATAATAGCATTAAGCCCATGATTATAAACATAATCAATAACAATTTGTTGAGTTTCATATTTCGAATCGATATAATCAAGTCCATATTTTTTTGCCTTGAAAGGTTTTGTCTCATCACCGGGATCATTTTTTGTGCCAAAACCAAACGAGTTAGCAGTACCAATATAAACCAATTTTTTGATCTTATTTTGGAGTGATGTCCGTATTACATTTAAGGTACCTTCAATATTTACTTTGCGTACAATTTCTGACCGTGCCGGCCAGATTGAAGTATTGGCTGCTGAATGGATAATACAATCACAACTGTCAGCAGCTTTATTTACATCTTCAGGATTAAGCAGGTCACCAAAAACCTTTTCAATAGGAAGATTTTCCAGAGTATTTACTTCGCGGCCAGGTTGCAGAAATGCTCTGACATTAAAATCCCTCCTTAACAATTCCCTCACAATATGAGTTCCCAAGAATCCATCAGAACCGGTGACAAGAATTTTCATCTTTTTAAAATTTTTTATTTCTCTAAATATGAAGAAAATAAAAAATTTGCATAAAACTTCAGTATTTCCCGAATCTTATATTAAGTTTTTCAAACAGATGACTAAAATAATCTATTTTTCAGACTATGTTTGTCTTTATTTACATTTTTTATTTTTTTAAAAATTTTCAAAAAAACACTAAAATATTTTGCAGTTCAAAAAATAATATTTAAGTTTGTATCGCATACCTATTTGTAACACATTTTAATCTACATTACCATGAACGTAAAAATTGATTTAAAGAACATTGAAAAGAAAGCCTTTTCATCCACCTATAGTGACGGTATTACCGACATATTATGGGGAATTTTGTTATTAGGTTTCGGGACTAACGCAATTTTCACCCGTTTAGGGATCGACCGCCCTTTAAGTCTCATACTATTTGCAGCTCCTGTAATAGTTCTGTACCTACTGGGTAAAAAATTCATCACTTCACCACGCATGGGTTATGTAAAATTCGGAGCCCTGCGAAAAAAAAGAAGAATTAAAGTATTAATCATCGCGGTTATCCTGCAAATCATTTTCGGGGTGCTCTTTTGGTTAACTATCACAAACCAGGTCCCGAAAGAACAACTCACAAGATATTTCAACCCGGTTATTGAATTCATGCTTATTGTACTCTCCATGAGCATTATAGCATACTGGATTGATTATCCGACTTTATATTTTGTTGCCCTGGCTATTGGACTCGGTTGGCCGGTTGCCGAGTTTCTTGATCCTCATACCGGGTCAGTACTAGCAGGAATTTTAGCTTTTGGAACTTCGGGTCTGGCCATTATGATCTATGGATTAGTACGGTTTATCAGGTTTATTAAGCTCTATCCAAAACAAAACATATCAGCCGATTATGAAAAGCCGGAATAACATACCCGAAATAGAAAAAGTCCTGTCTGCTAATAGGATCATACATGAACCGGCCAGGATGGTTATACTCTCGCTTTTATCGGTGGTAGAAGAGGCAGATTTCCTTTTTCTAATAAACCAGACTGGTTTAACTCAGGGAAACCTGTCCAGCCACATCAGCAAGCTTGAAAATGCCGGATTTATTGACGTGATTAAAACATTCAGAAAAAAGCGACCGAGAACAATTCTGCGGTTAACCACTGAAGGAGGAAAAAAATTCAGGAGCTACCTTGATACTATGCAAGGTTTCTTTTATAATATATTAACGGGTTAAGAGTTACGTGTTACGGGTTTCGGGTTAGTTTAGCCATCATCCTTCATCCTTCAAAAGTTGCAGTGTTGCCGATGGCTATTTTAGCAGCAAACTTCATTCAAGAGAATCACGGCATTTTTTCAGCTCATCAGGAATAGCGATTTGCTGGGGGCAGTGTTCAAGACACTCACCACATTCCACACATTTGTCAGCCCTCTCCTCTTCTTTAACCAGAATAGAATGCCGCACACGTGCTATTGAGAAATTATCATACATTTTGCCCTCATTATAAAAAGAAAATATTCCTGGAATATCAACCCCTTCAGGGCAGGGTATGCAATAATTACATCCTGTACATGGAATTATCTGCCTGTTCAAATATTCATCACGGACTTTTCGAATAATTTCGAGTTCTTTATTGCTCAGTGATCCTGGTTTAGTTTTTTCTGCAGTTTTGCAATTTTCAATAACCTGTTTCAAATTGCTCATCCCACTAAGCACCATTAATACTTCAGGATGATTCCACACCCATTGCAAAGCTATATCTGCCGGACTTTTACTAATACCAGATGAGTTCCATATATTACGGATCCTTTCCGGCAAATTGTTCGTTAAATAGCCACCTCGTAGTGGCTCCATAATAATCACTCCCATTCCTTTATTAGCAGCATATCTCAATCCTTCCGTTCCTGCCTGATGCTCTTCATCCATAAAATTGTACTGTATCTGGCAGAAATCCCAGTTGTATGCATCTGTAATTTTCTTAAATACCAAAAGATCATCATGAAACGAGAAACCTATGTTTGAGACCCTGCCATCTTTTATAATTTTATCAATAAAGTCAAAGACATCGTTTTTTATAAGGTTTTCCCATCTCTCTTTGTTCAATGCATGCAAGAGATAAAAATCAATATGGTCAGTTCTGAGCCGTGTCAATTGTTCATCCAGGAGTCTATCCATATCACTCCTTTTTTGAACCTCCCAGCATGGTAATTTGGTTGCCAGGTATATTTTTTTACGATATCCTTTTTCTAAAAACCGTCCGACAAAATCCTCACTTGTTTCTTGGTGGTAAGTATAGGCGGTATCAAAATAGTTCACCCCACTTTTGATAGCCTCAACAAACATTTTCTCCGTTTCAGGTTCATTTATTCTCCCTTCATCATTATTAAGTACCGGGAAGCGCATGCAACCAAACCCAAGGATTGACAGCTTAATTCCGGTTTTTCCAAATATCCTGTATTGCATAAACTACTATAATCATTAATATAGAGAAATTACCTTATATGGTAAAAATAGGTGTTTGAATGATTTTGGCAATAGAACCTGTTTCATTTATTCAATCTGTCATCATTTTGGACTGTCAATATACTGTAGTTTTTTCTATTTTCGTAACTTTCATAAAATCATTATATCTTTGCCAGAAATCTGGAGAGATGCCGGAGTGGTCGAACGGGGCGGTCTCGAAAACCGTTGTGCGCTATGCGCACCGGGGGTTCGAATCCCCCTCTCTCCGCATAGTAGGGTCACCGAAGGTAATCCCGTTGAAAGTTTACTTTCATAAGTAATGACTGTTGAAAGCTTGCTTTCATAAAGGCACTATTACAAATAAAAATAACCCGAAGGGTTGGTTTAAGGGTTTGCTAGGTACCATACCTGGGATCACGAGCGAAGCGAGTAATCCCCTCTATTCTTGTTTTCAGCATGCTACACCCTAAATCCGGCGTTATTGGAAAT
>JADFUQ010000212.1 GCA_015222065.1 Bacteroidota bacterium | reverse complement strand
ATCAGATTTCAGTTCATAATGACCAATTTTGTATTCATGCTGGTATGCTGAAAAAGAATATTCCTTGTTTATCGTGTTGAATGAATAATTTCCGAAAACAGCAGCAAAGTCAGATGAAAGTGAGGATGAAATACGGTGCCGCCAGATTAATGATCCCCCCGAGTTGGAATAATCATAATTATTGAGATTAGCCAGGTCAAAACGGTCAGAAGAAAAATACCCGAATATTTTGAACAGGTTATTTTCATTTGGTTCGATATTGATATTGGCTGAGATATCGTAAAAAGAAGCTTTGCTGTTTCTTAAATCGAGATTTTGAAGTCTTGATAACAACCAATCGGAATAGGTTGACCGTGCACTTACAACAAAGGAGGTATGTTCTTTTATTAATGGTCCTTCCAATGCAATATGGCCTGTAATCGGGCTGATCCCTCCACGGCCGGTAAACTTGTTTTTATTTCCCTGCCTGGTGGAAATATCGAAGAACGAGGCTAATCTTCCGCCATATTCAACAGGAATGTTGCTTTTATACAGACTGAAATCTTTAACAATATCAGGACTGAATGAGGAGAAGAACCCGAACAGGTGAGACGTATTATAAACCGGAATTTTGTTGATATAAAACATATTCTGATCGGCAGGGCTTCCGCGAACATTGAATCCTGCCGAACCTTCTCCTACACTTTGAATCCCGGGCAACATCTGTGCTACTTTTAACAAGTCTTTTTCACCCAACACAAGTGGTATTTCTTTAATTGATTTAATATTCAAACTTTCATACCCCATTTGCATGCCGCGTACATTATGAAACCGGTCAGCCTTAATAACCACTTCATTTATCGGGATCATAGTTTTTTCCATACTAATATTCAACTGTCCGTCAGAATGAACCTCCAAAAAACAACCTGCCTCTTTCATTCCCATACAATTAAACACTGCACTATATTTGCCTGGTTTCAGAACCAGGCTAAAATGTCCGTCAATATCAGTCGCAGAGCCTGTTTTTAATTCTTCAATGTAAATAGTTGCACCAATTAAAGCCTCACCGTTTTCTTTGTTCCGGATTTTCCCGTTAATTATTGCTCGATTACGAGATATGTTTTTATCATCAGCACCAATAATAATAGTCTCGACTATTCTTGCTTTTTGTCCTTTAAAATATTTTTGACGGACATCGATAGTTCCATAATCACCACGAGAATTATTGTCTCCATTGTGTTGTTCATAGTCGGGATCCTCAGGCAGAATAGTAACAAGGCCCACCGGAGTTAAAAAAACATTTCTATTATTGTCTATATAAAAGTTCAATCCGGTTCCTGCAAGATTACTCTGCAATACACCGGTAAGGGATAAATGATCACCCTTTGCTGTAATAGTAATTCCGGAAATCCATTCCTGCCGGTAAAAGAAATGCACATCTTTTTTTCTTTCCACATCGCGAATAAACCGGTCAAAAGGAATATCCTGATACTCCCCTGAAAAAATGATATCATCGCCCAAAGCCTGATGGGAAAAGTAAAAGGAGAAAAACAAAAATACTAATGTAATCCTATACATTATTTATTTTCAGTTAATTGATTGCAAAATTCAAGCAAACGCCTCATATTGCCATCAGACTCATTTTTCAGCCTGATTTTATTTTTCCTGATAAATTGTTTTATTTCTTTTTGGTGTTGTACAGGAAACAGTCTCCGGAATTGTTTTTTACTCTTAAAACGATACGGTTTGCCGTTTTTTACTATATAAGAAACCTTTTTCTGAGGGCTAAAATTGTACAAACTCAAAGTTGAGTAATTCAGTTCTTTTTCCCAGTAGTACAGACAATATATTTTACCTGATGTTACAACCTGATAGAACCTTGTACCTGTTTCGGAAAAGGAATATTTGCGAAAAAGTTTGCCATCTATTTTAAGTTCATGGATAAATTCATTTTTTAAGAGGATTTGATTTGTCCCACCGGTAAAAGGGCTGTATTGTAAAATCATATTCTGATTATATAAATCATACTTAAGATATACATCCTGATATTCCTTGTCGGCTATAACCAGGGATCCTGTATAGAATTGGTT
>JADFUQ010000211.1 GCA_015222065.1 Bacteroidota bacterium | reverse complement strand
TCAGTTTTTCCACCACCTTTCGTGCAATCGAAACAAGTACCATAACCTACTCCATAAGGCGGTCCTACTCCCATTTCTGACAGTGATATCATATAAACCGGGAATATTGTATACATGCGCAGTTGTCTGTCATAATCAATAACTCTGAGATAGCAATTTGCATCGTGGATTTTAAAATTAAAAGATTCAGAGACAAAAATGCGTTTTTCGGGTACAGAAGAAACATCGAAAAAACCTAACACCACTTCTTCAGGATCATTTATATTGGAAATATTTCCTTGAATTTGTACAGGCTGGGTTTCATATAATCCGCCTCTTTCCTGGCTCTGCTTTTGTACCTGAAACCAATAATCATATGCCGTATTGCTCAACGAATATTGCTTTACAAGAAGGCTGTATTTTATTTTCAACCTGTTGCTCTGGTTAGAGACATAATGTAATGGAAATTTATTGATAGTATTACTGGTTGAATGCCGGGTTGTAAAAGTATATATTTTACGAATTGGTTCTGTCCTCCAGCAGCGGAAAAGAAAAAAAGGATCATCAATTTCATGTATGGTACCATCATAATAATATTGAATCCTATATGCTGCTTCATACTCCCATGTTTCTTCAAGTTCCCAACGATAATTCCTACCAAAATCATCGGGTGCGTTTAGATCAAGATAAAACTGAATGCCATTCAAGGGCTTGTCAGGGTCATTAGTTTCCCTGGTCTCTATTTCGTAATAAATACTATCAATAGGGGGGCTGGAAGATAACAGTTCATTAAAATCCGACTCATATATATTCCCGTCAGTAGTTATAACTTTTACTTTATATTGAGTGCCAATATTTAAGAAATCTTTGGGTATCCACTGCATATACACTCCGGAGTCACTTTCATAGAATTCGAAAAAATTCCCGTAGTTATCAACAACTTCAACCTGACAGTCCGGTTCGGGAATTTTATGAGGATCATAATACGGTGCAGTACGTGAAATATGGATATAATGATAACCTTCCTGGTCAGTAATTTGTCCTTCTATTACAAGTGATTCTTCACTTTCATCAATATTTGGTGTAAAGGGTTCAATACACCCTGCCAACGTGATGCAAAGGAATACAGAAATAATTATGTTCTTACTCACTGGCATAATTTCCAAACTTAAAATTCCACGAAAGAGTAACTATCTGGGTTCCGAAAATAGACATCTTATACCCGTTAGTTTTTTCCCCTTCAGATTTAAAGTAAACCGAGTATGCATTTTTCCTTCCGGTAAGATTATAAATGTTTAACATCCAGAAACTGTGGATCTTTTTCCTTGATTTGAGGTTTCCTTCCAGGTTAAAAGAAAGATCTATCCTGAAATAGTCAGGTATACGGTATTTATTTCGTGAAGAATAATTTAAGATTTCCTGTCCGTTAATATAATAAACCGAAACGGGATAAGTAACGGGTCTGCCCGTGTTATATACCATATTAGATGAAAAACTTAACCTGCGGTTTATCCTGTAATTTACTATCAGATTTACCGCGTGCGGCTTAGAATAATTTGCCGGGTAGCTGTTTCCATTGTTAATTTTCTCCCAGGAATTAATTCCATTGACAAGCACATTAGATCTGGAATAACAATATGAAAACCAGCCGTTTAATTTACCTGCTTTTTTCTCTACCATCAGTTCAACTCCATATGCAGTTTGAGTTCCCTGTAAAACATCGTCTTCAATACGCGGGCTATAAATAAAGTCAGCACCATCTTTATATTCCACAACATTTTTAGTTCGTTTGTAATAAGTTTCTATTGATGTTCTGAGACCTTTTTGGGAAAAATCTTTATAATAACCGGCTGATACCTGATCGCAATAAGGAGGATTAATATGGTAATCACATAATTTCCATTGATCAACAGGTGAGATGGCAATGGTATTGCTAAGCATGAAAAGATATTGTTTGTTACGGTTATAGGAGACCTTTAGGGAACTGCTGGTGCCGGTACTCAGGTTTAAAGCAGCCCTGAGTTCCGGACCGGAATATGTCTTTATTATTTCTCCGGCGGAAAACAGAATAGTATCTTTTATATTCTGACTATTTTTAGGCATTTCCTGATTATATTCATAGACTTTACCAGGCCCCAGAAAACCGTAAAAACTATACCGGATTCCACCATAGAAAGTGAGTCGCTCTGAGATTGCGAATTTGTCACTAAAATAAACTGCACCTTCTATACCATTTTCTCTACCAAGGTGAACCGGAAGCCTGTCTGATCCCGGTCCGAAAGGCACAACATTGCCCCGTTCGAGGTCATAATAAATTAAGCTTCCGCCAAAAGAGATTATGTGCTTTTGATCAGGAATCCAATGCAAATCAGATTTCAGTTCATAATGACCAATTTTGTATTCATGCTGGTATGCTGAAAAAGAATATTCCTTGTTTATCGTGTTGAATG
>JADFUQ010000210.1 GCA_015222065.1 Bacteroidota bacterium | reverse complement strand
TTTTAAATAATAAATGTCGAATGTTAAATAAAAAATGTTAAAGTTCCTGTAAATCATACTTAACTTTATTATTTATCATTTGAAATTCGAAATTTGAAATTCATTTCTGAAAATTATTTTCTTACCGCAACTATTAATCGTTTAAACCCTCTTTCCATTATTCCATCATTCTACTATTCCCTTTATTCCTTCTATTCCATCTATTTCATCTTTCCATCTTTCCATTATTCCACTATTCCATTATTCCATCATTCCATTCTTCCGTTCATCCACCATCCACCTGTTTATCATCTGGTGAAACAGCTCTTCTACCTGGATCATCCATGTCAGGTCTTCCCTTTGGCTGGCATAATGATGGTACCGATCAGGCACATAATTGGAAGGATAAGAAATAAAACGTGTTTTACCGTACACAGTTAGTAAATCTTCCCAGGCTTTGTTAAACTCTGTCAAAGCATAACGAACTCTCTCAACTCCAACTAACTGCTGAGATTTACTTTCAATATCATATTGTTTAAGGGCCAGTAATAAGCGGGGTACAACTATTTGGAAATTATTAATAGCCGTAAACAGTTCCCAATGGTATCTGTTTCTTATAGAACAATTGTATAATGAATCTAATACTTTTGATGTATGTTGATATTGATCAATTATTAATACGGCTTTACTTAAGCGTTGCTCATACTTTTTACTCCAACTACCTGGCTTTTGTAAATCAGGCAATTCAATCAGCCGGTCAGTAAAATCAGTTTTTTCCGGCTCTTTTTGTTCTTTCTGTTCTTTTGGAGAGAGCCAATGAGCCATTCCGGACAAATTAAATAAAGCATTACTTAAATCCATACGACCACCTTCCCTGTTAAAAGCTTTTTCCCAAAATACTGCCGCTTCCCGTAACATACCATAAAGGTTGGTAAAGTCTGATATAGAAACCCCGTATTCTCTTTGCAAGTAAGCAATATCATACTCATCGAGTGTCCGTCCATCCGGAGACCAACTGTATTCGGCAGAAGCAATTAGCCCACGCCAGTAGGTTTCCATGTGGGGCGATCTGTCATCCCAGGCTGTGCAAAGCATACCGTCAATTTCTTTCTCCGCTGCCAATTGCACAAAACTCCGGATGGCAGCAATACCTCGCGACGATATACCTTTACCCCTTTCATCGAAAGGGAACAGTGCTGCCGGTCCCGATTGGGCTGCTGTGGCGATCATCGCCTTTAATTCATTATTCCGGTACCAGTCAAGGGCAAAAATATTACCCGGCTGGCGAGCCATTGAATAATTCCAGCGCATGTAAACACAACTTTTCGGAAAATCGGAAAGCAAACGTTCCAGTTTTGGTTCACCGTTTTCCCAATCCTTAGCAGCCTGTTCGAAATTAATATCTGTTTTATACGTACTTTTATATACTCCCGCTTCTTTCAGGGGCATATCGTCCCAGAAAATAGGTATTCGCCCGTTCTCTTTTGCAAATTCACAAACCCTGTTTAGCCAATATAAGTTTAAACTCAATTTTCCCTCTTTATCAGCAGTTGGTTTACAACGAGGGCAAAATCCGATATTGCCAATCTCGTCACCTCCGATATGGAGGTACCTCGAACCCGGGGTTGCCTCAATGGCATCACGGTATAAATCGAATAGCACATCATAAGTCCCTTCATCCATTGGGCAAAATGCCCAGCGGTCGTATGGCAACTCACGAAGGTGGGCATATTGTTCATGTTTTAAAATAAATGTTGCATGTCCCAGCCCCTGTACCAATGGCGTAATTTCGATATGCCGTTCCCTGGCATACCTTGTCAAAGCTGCCATTTCATCGATGCTGATAGATTGCGGCGCTGCCACAAGTGGCTGGCGGCGATAACGTAATTTATCTTCAAACTCAAATATTACTGCATTAATTTTATAGCGTGCAAGCCTGTCAATACTTTCATAATAATAATTCATATGGTCTAAATGATGCTTAACATCAAAATGTACAGCACGATACGATAGTGCAGGTGAATCAGTAATTTTACATGCAGGTACAGGCGTATGGAAATCACGGGCATCTTCCAAAAGTTGTTCCAGGGTCTGGCAACCATAAAACAATCCTGCCTCGCCTTTGGATATAATTTCAACATTCCCGTCTGAGATGGTTAATACGTACCCCTCCCGGGACTCCGGGGCAATTCCGGTGTTGTCTAATTTGAGTGTAAGCGTTCCTGAACCAGGCATATCCAACTCTGTCAATTGAGTAAGTATATCTCCCATTACAGGGCGATTAAATTCACCTGATTTTTTAAGGTTTGCCAGGTTACCGAACGCTAAACCATCACCCTGTAACAATTCTGTTTTTTGTGGTTGCGGGACAATTTGAAAAGTTTGTGCCACAAGTGGCAGAATCAGAGTTGTAATAAAAAAAGTAAATAAAATACACCTCATTTTATAATGTTTTATCTAATACAAATAACTCGTTTTATATTTAATAAATATACGGAAAATATCTATATTGTTTTACTAAAAAAATTTAAATAAAACCAAATGAGAAAAAGACAAATACCAAAGGCTATCATTATCGCGATAACGCTGTTTTACTTCGCATCATTTCTCTGCCTTTCGCAGGAATTATCTCAGCCAGTCTATCAGGTCATTGAGGAACTGGATGTAAAAGTACCCATGCGGGATGGGATCAGATTATCTACGAATATTTACCGCCCGGATACATCTGGCAAGTTTCCCGTTATGCTCATGCGAACCCCGTATGGTAACGGAGGGGAAGGTAATAAGGATGGACATTTTTATGCTCAACGTGGATATGTGGTCGTTGTCCAGGACACCAGGGGACGGTATGAGTCGGAAGGTTTTTTTGATGCATTCCGGTATGAGGCATCCGATGGATACGACACACAACAATGGGTTGGCAAACAACCTTGGTGTAATGGAAAGATCGGAACATTTGGAGGATCTTACGTGGGACTTACCCAGTGGATGCCTGCCCCATTCCAAAGCCCGTATCTGAAAACTATGGTTCCTGCCGTTACTTTCTCTAACGTCCACGATGTAGTATATCAGGGCGGAGCATTCAGACTTGCTTTATTTGGTCCGTGGAGTTTCAATATGACACATACTTACAACGTTGACAGAGACTCTATCAGCAGCCTTACCGATAGTATCCTTATGACCCTTCCTTTGATAGAACAGGACAGATGCCTGGGATGGAAAATCCCCTTTCTCAGGGACTGGCTGGCACATCCACAGCACGACCGGTATTGGGACAAAACAAGTGTCGGTGATGATGGTTACAAAAAAATCAAGACATCTGTTTTTAATATTAGTGGATGGTTCGACATTGTTCTGGGCGGTACACTTGAGAACTTTAACAGGATGACCGACCCATCAATTGCTCCGGAGGTACGCACAAAACAAAAACTCCTCATAGGTCCATGGATACATGGCTGGGGAAGAAGTGAAGTTGGTGAACTGGACTTCGGTGAAACAGCAGCAATTAATAGCAGGGAACTACACCTGCGCTGGTTCGATAGTGAGTTAAAAGGAAAAAATACCGGGATCATGGAAGAACCGCCGGTTAAGATATTCGTTATGGGTGAGAATATCTGGCGTTTCGAAAACGAGTGGCCACTTGCCCGTACAAAATATCAGAAGTATTACTTCCACAGCAAAGGTAAGGCTAATGCCTTGTCCGGTGATGGTTTCCTAAATGTAAAACTTCCCAAAAATGATTTAACAGACACCTTCATCTATGATCCGGAAAACCCGGTTCTAACACCGGGAAGTATGGGTCCGTACGATCAGAAAAACCTCGAAAAACGTGAAGACGTGCTGGTATATTCAACAAAGATATTAAAAAAGGATATTGAGGTAACTGGTCCTGTAAAAGTGATCCTATATGCCGCCAGTTCCGCAGTGAACACTGATTTTACCGCGAAGCTGGTGGATGTCTATCCAGACGGCAGGGTTATCCGTCTGTGTGAGGGTATCATCCGGGCAAGCTTCCGCGACCCTGATGCTCTCCCTTCGAATATTCAACCCAACGAAGTTTATGAATACCACATCGACCTCTGGGCAACCAGTAACGTATTCAAGAAAGGGCATCATATCCGTGTAGAGATCTCGAGCAGCAGCTTTCCGAGGTTTGACAGGAATCTGAATACCGGTAACTTCTTTGCCACGGACACTACTTATGTAAAGGCTACACAGACGGTTTATCACAGCAGTGAATACCCTTCGTGTATCGTACTACCGGTTATTGAGTGAGATTTAAATAAAAAACGAAAGGAGACACATAATGATTAAGTTACTAATGTTTACCATCTGTTTGGCAATTGCCATGTCATGCCAGAAAAAATCTGAAAATGTTCCGGAAAATGTTCTATTCAGTGAGAACTTCGACGACACGGATCTCACGAAACGTGGCTGGTACGACGAAACCCGTATCCATATCGTTGGCGATGCTCAGTCCGGTGAGGGCTGTATCGAGTACGAGTGGGACAATGAATTGAATGGCTGCGGCTCATCGAGTATCCGGCACTTGTTTGAACCCACCGGTGAGGTCTATATCCGCTTCTACCTCAAACTCTCGAAAGGCTGGGGCTGGACAGGCAGGAACTACCATCCCCATCTCACTCATTTCCTCACCACCGAAAATTCAGAATATCACGGACCGGCTGCAAGCCACCTCACCCTTTACATCGAGCCGGTGAATGGCAAACTACGTCTCGGCGCCACGGACATACAAAATAAAGATATGCCCCATGGTCTGACACAGGGCGAGTTGAGAGGCGGCTATAACGGGAAATTATACGACAGCAAGGAAGTGCTTTTCAACGATGATAAATGGCACTGTATTGAGGCATACTTCAAACTCAACACGCTTGACATTGAGAACGACCGTCCGAACCCGGATGGTATTATCCGTGGCTGGTTTGACGGGGAACACGTGATAGAGCACACCGACGTGATCCTGCGCTCTACCGACTTCCCGGAAATGAAGATCAACCAGTTCCTTATGGCCCCCTATTTCGGTCCGGGACTGTTACCACATGCCCAGAAGCTATGGATCGATGAACTGGTAGTTGGAACGAATCGTATCGGGCCTCTGCATTGATTTACTATATAGCTGCATGTTACAGGGCACGCATTCAAGAATAACATAAATATCTAACCTGCATTGTTCATAAAACCTCTCACAAAGCCGCTAAGGATAAGCTAATTAGCAATAAATTGTTTCAATTCAAATCTTTGCGCCTCTGCATCTTTGCGTCTTTGCGTGATAAATTATTCATTATTTTCATCCGTAGCCATAACTTCAACATGCAAATGTGCCGTTGCTGTATAACCATATTCATTTGAACGTTCCACTTTGACAATATAGTGACCGGGTTTGGCAAATGTATGCACCGTTTCTGCATATTTTCCTTTTAGCGGATCATATCCGTATTCTATAAAACCCTTGCTTTCGGATTCTATATATTTTTCAATCACTGATTGGACTTCTACAACAGGAGTGCCATCTCCAAAATCCCATACCTCATTTCCGGTTTCAGAACGAAAAGTACGTACCTTAAAAGTTACGGGATCACCTGGTTTTATATTAAGTGTGGGATAATAAGCAGCATGTATCGTGGGTGGCATTTTTTCGGGATCTTCCCTGTCGCGTATCTGAACAACAGTATAGTCATAATCAATATTCCCTTCAGAATCAGTCACTTTCAGAACTTCGCTGTACGTGCCGGCAATATCGTATTCCCTTTCCTGTACAGGACCGGAAGCTGTTGAACCATCACAGAAGGACCACTCGTAGGAAGTGATTTCACCGGCAAAGCTTTTTGATTTACTTCCGTCAAGTATAACCGGTTGTCCGGTAAAAGCTAACCGGTGCGGGCGGGCAATAGCGATTACAGGTGGGTTATATTGATTAACATAAGCTTCCCAGATATAAACATAAGGATCTTCAGTTGCCCATTTTCCTGATAACTGCCTGTAATAAACAGCAAAGTGAAGATGAGCCCAGCCGCCACTGCCTCCTTCTTTACCAAGAACAGCTATCTTCTGTCCCATCTTTACTTTTGCACCGGGGAGAACAGCAGCATCAATACTAAACAGATGAGAATAACGGTATAACCATCCTTTATCATCAAGAACAACAATTACATCATAACGTGATTTTACCGGAATATCTTCGTATCCCGGCAGGACATCTTCACCGGAAATAATTACCGTTCCTTCCACGGCAGATACAACTTCAACCATTTCCTCGGCACCGCCAAAATCAAGCCAGGGATGGTATTGAATTAATCTCTCAGATACATGTTCGCCCCAATCAACAAATACCGGCTCATTGCCCATCTGTGTATCATCGGCAAACCATCTCTGTTTAACAGGATAAACAAATGTGCCGGGAGTCAGGAATGGTGAATCTTCAGGCCAGATACGGATCCTGGCGTCTTTATCAAATCCGTAATCATCAATCCTGCAGTTTTTTACATAACCTCCTGTTACCGGACAGTCAATTTTTACATTCCCAACCTGTACAGGCAGATAATAGTTGCCTGAAATTATTGTTACTTCCTGTCCGTTTACAGAAACCTTAACGTGTGCCTCACGCACTGCATCCCTGAGTTCATCATGGATTTCTTCAACGTCAATTAATTCAATATTTACATTTTCACCATTAACCAGACTTACATCTTGCGATTCACCTGTACTTAGATTCACAACTGAACGCAGAGGGTTTGTTACAACCGGTTCAGTATTAGTACAGGAAACAAATAAACCTGTTATTAATAAAATTGTTATAAAAAAGAGTGTCCGATAAAATTCGATCTTTTTACTTAAATTAAAACAGGGTTTCAAATCCGGAAGCTGATAATTTTCTGTAAAATTAATTGGAGTTTTCATAATTTTCTTAGTTTATTGTATTGTAACTTTAATGTGTATGGCTTGATAATGGTTAATTTCATTATACTTTTCATTTTTAAGTCGACTGCTAACTACCGACTGTGGACTGTTGACTGCCGACTGTTGACTGCCGACTATTATCTAATTAATTATGAAACCTGAAAATTAACGTTTTTTTAATTCACCCTGTGAAACTATGTCCTCATATTATAGTTTTCTCCATTTTATCAAGAAATTCCGGATCAAAATCAGCCCCTATCCCGGGTGTATCAGGCAGGACCCATTTGCCACTGCCTTTATATTGTATTCCTCCGGTTACCGGATCTTCAGCATGAGGAAATGAGGAATCTATGTCAAAATAAATAATATTATTCCTGGCAGCCACCAAATGAGTAAGCGCTGTTAATGCATATCTGCTTTCAGACATACAACCTACTTGTGAATGAATCCCTGCTGCTTCTCCTATAGCAGCTATCTTTAGGGCATTGTGAATTCCTCCTGATTTTGAAAGTTTTATATTAAAATAATCACAGGCCCCCATACTGGCCAGCCGAAAAGCATCCATGTGATCAAAAACCGATTCATCAGCCATAATGGCAACAGGACTGTTTTCCCTGACCCTTACAAGATCACGATTGTTCCAGTGCGGAATAGGTTCTTCACAATGTTCTATATTGAATTTTTCCAATTCTTTTAGGATTTTTATTGCGTTTATGGGATCCCAGCCTTGATTGGCATCGATCCGGATAGGGATATCTTCGCCAACAGCATCTCTAATAGCCTTTATTCTGGCTACATCCTCTTTCATAGTAGTACCCAGTTTTACCTTTATAGCAGGATATCCTTCATTTTTATAATCTAAAGCTTCCGCGGCCATTTTTTCAGAGGTACCAAGATATACTGTCATATCGGTATATATTTCCCTGGTATTTCCTCCTCCGAGTATTTGATAAAGTGGCAAACCTGCTTTTTTGGCAAGAATATCATATAATGCCATATCAAAAGCACTCTTAATAGTATAATTTCCGGGAAAAAGACGATCGATTTCTTGTAACCGGTCTTCAATAGCCAGCGGATCTTTCCCCTTTAAAATAATCGCGATGTTTTTAGCCAATTCATAATCCGATGCCTGAGTCTCACCTGCAATATAAACAAATGGACTACATTCACCGGTTCCTGTAATCCCTGAATCGGTATGAATTTTTATTACAATATTTTCCGTATTGTAAATAGTGCCCAGAGATATATTTATCGGCTCTTTTAGTTTAATATTTAGTTTAATAATCTCTGTTTTTACTATAACCATTTTTTTCATAAGTTTAAGTTTTTGCTGTTAGCTGTTAGCAAGTTAACACGTTTTGCCAATTCTCCACCATTCCATTTTTCCATTATTCCATTTTTCCATTATTCCTTTCCTCATTATCAAAAAATTGCTTTCAACAGGATGCCCATCAGGTAACCAATGTAGTTTCCAATTACATAGCCCCAAACTCCCAGCATTAACGAAGGAAAAACGAGGCTTCGCCAATTTTTCGAAATAGCAATTGCTACTCCATTCATAGGTCCGCCTGATGTAATAACACCCGCCATTACCAGTTCCTCCAAATCATAATTTAATAATTTCCCTACAATAAAAGTTATCAGAAAATTGAAAAGAAGGATAACGGCACAAAAAAGGATCATTACCGGCGCTTCTGTAATAACCTTTGTTATGCTGGCGGGAAGTCCTATCATTACAAAAAAGATAAAAATAAGAAAAGTCCCTAATTCCTCATTTCCTGCCAAATTTCTTGTGGTTTTTGGAAATATAATTGGAAAAAGTACAGACAAAGTGGTAAGTAGAAGATACTGCTGTCCCAGTATCACATTTAAAACACCCGGCATACCGGGTGCCCCAAAAATGCTGCTTGCTTTTGCCGAAATTGCTGCTATTAGAAATGCGATGGATAATGATTTGCCAATATCCATCAATCCTATCGGTTTTGGTTTCCAGTAGTCTTCATTATGTTCTGACGTATCCATACCGGTTAAAATTTTTGATTTTTCCATTTCAGGAAAGAACCGTCTTACCAGTTTCATACCTGGAATACTGATCAATAATATAAAATAAATAATCATAACACCGGCATCAGCCACCAAAGTTGCATTCACCAGGTCTTTAGGCGGATGAAACATTGAAACCACTGCCACAAAATTAGCAGAACCGCCAATATAGCTTGCTGTCATTGCAGGTCCGATCAATTCCAGATTATCAACAAAAGAGTGCAGTAAGGCAACAGCAATAATACTCCCTATAATTGTACCCAAAACGCTTATATGAAAAGCCCCTGCCATACGACCGGTCTCTTTAAATATGGTTCGGATATCTGTTTTTATCAGAAGCAATGGAATAGTAAGAGGAACAACATAATTCCATACAACATCATATGAAGGAGATTCCGCCGGAAGAATTCCTGTATTAGAGATAAGCATCCCTCCACAAATTGCTACAACAGCACCGGTAATCTTTTTTACAAATTTGTATTTCTGCTCAAGGTACAGACTTAGAGCAGCCATACTAACTAAAAATGCCCAAATAACCCAATGGTCATCAGGCGAAACTAAACTATTCATCTATTTGTATATATCCATGAGCAAATTCTGCAAATATAAAACTATCGTACTCAATATCTGCAGTAACAATGTGGACACCCGGCGAAGCGTTTTTATCAATCTTCACGAACAAGGGAAAATCTTTTTGTTCTCCAGGCGCCAGGGTATATTCCAATGATTCCTGCTCAATAATAAGATTTCCATAGCTTCTCGTCCATATCTTCCCTGTAATACTATGTTCAGCATGGTTTTTCAATCGAAGGGCTATTTGTACTTCCTCACCGGGCTTTGCAATTATACGTGCAGGATAGAAGACAGCCCAGTAGGGATCGTATCCTATCTCCTGGTGAGGCGGAGTAAGAAGTGCAGTTATCGCATCTGTTGTTTCCAAAGCCCATTTCAGGAATTCGTTTCTGGTGTTGCTGTTCGTGGCAAAGCAGTTAGAATGTGCCGGCACACATATATATGGATTGGCCTCATAAAAAGACTGTGCTGTTTTCATAAGACCTGATTTGAGGGTAATTCCATTGTAGCAGTGAAGAGCGCAACCCATTTTTCCGTCCCGGCGGTTTCCTGTGCCATCAGCAAGGAAGTAGAAGTCTAATTCATCCACTTTCGCGTAAAGCCCCATCTGCTCTTCCATATGGACCGGATGATGATAGACCTTGAAACTGTAGCCTCCCCACCGGAATTCTTCCTCTTCATGTAAAATCCGATCGGCTTTGATATGGTTTGCAAACCAGCATGTTGTTATAAAGTGTTCGGGATGTTCAAGGTGTTCAACCAAACCATCCCAAACCCAAATCTTTGACTCTTCTGCTTTTGCCAGCTTTGAGATACCATTAATATGATCGCCATGCCAGTGACTGGGAATAATAACATCAATCTTTTTAACACCAAATTTTCTTTTTGCCTCCTCCAGCCGTTCAGGTGTGAATCCTTTACCACAATCAAAAAGAAGAGCCTCTCCCCCATCTGATATTATGATCTGGGAAGTGGTTCCGCAGTCCTGAATAACGTGAGGAGATATCTGGACAAAACCACTCCAGTTCCACCGGCCTGCACCACCTCTCCCGAGGCATTTTTGGACTCTTTGAAGTCGCATCGTGAGGAGGTTGATTTCTTTTACAGGATTATCAATCAGTTCACCGTGTGAAGGTAGTATCAGACCGGGATCGAACTCCCCGATCTTTTGAAGAGAAACAATAGACGAATCAATGCCCGGATTCTGAAGATAGATCCATTGCATGCTATAAAAATCGCGCACATGACCACCTGAGACCATCAGATCTCCGCAAAAACAAATTTTCTTACCATCAACCTCCACAAGTAAGGATACGCTTCCCTTTGTATGACCCGGAGTATTGATGACCCGGATTTTGTATTGTTTCCATTTGAATTCCATACCACCGGTAAGCTCCTGATCCACACCAGG
The DNA here is from genome assembly GCA_015222065.1 of Bacteroidota bacterium. Taxonomy (GTDB): domain Bacteria; phylum Bacteroidota; class Bacteroidia; order Bacteroidales; family VadinHA17; genus JADFUQ01. Next base: position 307 of record JADFUQ010000210.1, on the reverse strand, counting down.
CTTTTGAAAAGGCTCCATTCTCCCTGGCAATACAGGCAACTTGCCGTATTTTCCTGAGTTTCCCGGAGGGGCAAATGGTGCATATAAACCTGCAGGCTGTAAAGCATACGCCTCTTGTTTGCCTATTGCAATTTTCGATCCGTGTTTCTTCATAAGCAGATCGCCAAAGCACTGGTCTCTATGACTATGGGTATGTAAAACCCACTCGATCTTCTCCACACCGACTTCTTCCAGATAATCTAATACCTTACCCGAACCTGTTTCAATCAGAATTCCCGATGATCCGGATTTCAATAAATAAACATTA
>JADFUQ010000209.1 GCA_015222065.1 Bacteroidota bacterium | reverse complement strand
GGAGCCTATGAGGTTAAACAACCTAATGGGAAAATGATGAAAATTGACGATCTGGTAAATTACCTGAAAAAGAATCAAAATGTAAATGCAACTGAAATTGACAATCTATATGATTATTTGATAAAGGTTAATGAAGGAGAAACTCTAGAGGATGATTTCACAATGATGAAAATCAATTTCCGCTGATTTAATTTTTAATAATAAAAACTTTAACAAAATTTGACAGTCAATTGTTTTGTAAACTTTTTTTGATAAGACTAATTACCTTTGAATTATTATTAATTAGCGATACAAATTATGGTACCGACTCAGAAATACATAAACCGTGATTTAAGCTGGTTATCTTTTAATAATAGGGTGCTTGAAGAAGCTAAAGATAAAAGTGTCCCATTATACGAAAGATTGAGATTTTTAGCAATTTATTCTTCCAATTTAGATGAGTTCTTTAAGGTAAGGGTTGCATCATATCGAAGGCAACTAAATCAGTTTGATGAGAACACAGGAGAACGAAGATCTGATCCGGAAAAAATATTAAAAGATGTTCTCAGTATAGTAAATAAACAACTGAATGAATTTGGAAGGATATTCTGGAAAGAACTTGTTCCTGAACTTAAAAGCAACAACATTATATTGCTTCAGGATGAGGATCTGCAAAAATCACACAAAGAATTCATCACCAATTTTTTTTATGAGCAAGTAATACCTTATCTCCAGCCAGTATTATTAATAAAAGGGAAAATCTCACCTTTCCTGCAGGATGATGTCATTTACATGGCTATAAAATTATTCAAAAAATTACTAAAAAAAGATGACATAAAAAAGAAACGAAAAAGGCGTTATGCCATTGTAAATGTACCAACTGATAAACTACCCAGATTTATTGAATTACCGGAAGCAAATGGGAAGCATTATATTATGTTTCTTGATGATATTATCCGGCATAATCTGGATGCATTATTTCCGGGGTATGAAATAAGCTCGTCATATTGCATAAAACTCTCAAGGGATGCTGATCTGGGGATAGACGATGAATTTACCGGTGACCTCATTGAAAAGATCAGCAAGAGTTTAGTAAAAAGGAAAACAGGCGTTCCTTCAAGATTCCTTTTTGATAATAATATCCCGGGGGATTTTCTGACTTTATTAAAGGGTACGTTTAAACTTTCAAAAAAGGACCTGGTTCCGGGAGGGAAATATCATAATTTTTCAGATCTGTTTTCTTTTCCTAACCCATTATCCCCTGATCTGGAAAATGAATTTTTACCCCCTTTATACAATAGAGATCTTGAGCAATATAGTTCAATGCTTGAAGCTATTACTGAAAGAGATTGGATGTTGCATTTTCCCTATCATTCCTACGACCCGGTTATCCGATTCCTGAATGAGGCTGCAATTGATCCTAAAGTTAAGGAGATCAAAACCACTCAGTATCGTGTTGCTGCGGATTCTTCAGTAATTAATGCCCTGATCAATGCGGTCAGAAATGGCAAAAAAGTTACCGTGTTCGTTGAAGTAAAAGCCCGGTTTGATGAGCATGCAAATCTACACTTTGCAAAATTAATGAAAAAATCAGGCATTAAGATTATTTACAGTATTCCCGGTCTCAAAGTCCATGCAAAAGGTACCCTTATTTTAAGAAAACCCGGGAAAAATAAAAAGGATGCCTATGCTTTTTTAAGTACAGGTAATTTTAACGAAAAGACAGCTAAAATATATGCTGACCATGGATTATTTACCAGCAATGAAAATATAACAGGTGAGCTGAAAAATCTCTTTAAATACCTGGAAAACCAGGATAATCAATTTGATTTCAAATATTTACTGATTGCTCAGTTCAATATTAAGGATGAATTAACCAGGAAAATTGACAGAGAGATAGACAATGCTGAAAAAGGCAAACCAGCATGGATAATATTAAAAATGAATGGACTGGATAATAAAAAGATGATAGACAAGTTATACGAAGCCAGCCAAAAAGGAGTTAAAATTAATTTAATTGTTAGAGGAATATGTTGTCTGATCCCTGGTAAGCAGTTTAGTAAAAATATAACCATTACAAGAATTGTTGACAGATTCCTGGAACATGCAAGAGTTTTTATCTTTAATAATGATGATCAAAATGAAATATATATGGCCTCTGCAGATTGGATGAACAGAAATCTTAACAGAAGGATTGAGTTGGGCTTCCCGGTTCTTGATGAAGATATTAAAAAAGAAGTGATGGAAATTCTAAGGCTTCAACTATCTGATAATACTAAGGCAAGGGTACTGGATTCAAAACATAATAATATAATCAAATCTACAAATAACAATACTAAGATAAGAGCGCAAATCGAAACGTATAACCTACTGCAAAAATAATATCTGTTTGACTATTTTTTGCGTAGCTCCGGGTAATCAAAATTTGTGTCATCTTCGTTAAATTGATCTATAGGTTCAGCACAATTATCATTTAATAATTAAAAATGAAACGAGCACTAACCTCTAAATATTCAAAGTTTATACTATGTTTTTCTTTTATTCTGTTACTTGCTATTAGTTTAAAGAATTATGCCTTTGGTCAGGAGAATTCGAAGAAAAAGGATAAGATTGATCTGAAACATAGCATAGAAGCCGGATATACCCTGGGAGGGCAAATTGTAAAGGAAAATTTCATTTTTGAGTCAGGAGCTACTTTTCAATATTTATTTGATATAAAAATTAGTTCAAGAATTTATTACGGATTAGGATTAGGAATTGAAAAGTTTGACACTGAGACATTTATTCCTATATTTCTTAGTTTTAAAGGATTAATAAAGAAAAAGAAAGATGCACCCTATCTGTCTTTTCAAATGGGATATTCTTTTGCATGGGATAAGGACTTTAATAATTATGATAACTATAATTATAAAGGAGGTCTGTTATTTAGTACCGGATTTGGTCGTATATTTGACGTAAAAGACAACTATAATATTATGATAAATATCAACTTTAAACATCAATTTGCAAAAATTGACTATGAGACTTTTGATATAAATATCTATACGGAGAATCTGAATTTTGATATGATCTCTTTAAGAATTGGCTTCATGTTCTAGTTTTTGAAACATGGATTTCAAAAAAAACTATACTATAGTTCTAATAATATTTCTATTAAACCTTTCGGTATTTAATTTGGCAGTCGTTGCACAGAAAGTTGTTATTAATGAGGTAATGGCTTCCAACAAATGGACAATATCAGATGAAGATGGTGATTTTCCCGATTGGATTGAAATATATAATGCCGGCGAGATCCCGGTTAATCTGGAAAATTGGGGAATTAGTGATGATACTATAGACCAATTTAAATGGATCTTTCCTGAGATAATACTAAATCCAACTCAATATCTACTTGTATTTGCTTCAGGAAAGGACAGAAGAAATAGTGAATACCTGCATACTAATTTTAGAATTAAGAGTGGCCTTGATCCGGTTGTTTTGTTTGATTCAAAAAGCAACAAGATTGATGAATATTCACCTGTATGCATCCCAAGTAATATATCTTTAGGGTATAAACCTGATGGTTCCGGGGAAAAATATTATTTCACCAATCCATCTCCTGGATTCACAAATAATGAAAATAGTATAAAAAGTATCAGAATTGTTGAAGACACCCTGTTCTTCTCCCACGATGGGGGTCATTACTCCAATATTTTTGAATTAGAGATTTCGAAAACTTCTGATTCTACAAGAATATTCTACAGTACCGACGGATCAATTCCAGATGAAGAATCATTTGAATATTTGAAGCCGATTACAATCAAAAGTAAAATAGGTGAAGAAAACGAAATTTCAGAAATTAGTACTGGACCGTTTTGGAAACCGCCTAAGGATGAAGTTTTTAAGGTTAATGTAATACGAGCTGTTGCCATTAATGATGGATGCCCTTCAAGTAATATTGTAACAAATACATATTTCATTGGTAATGATATTTTCAGAAGATATCCTGTAACTTTAATTTCGATCTCAACTGAAAAAAATAGTTTTTTTGGAAATAAAAAAGGGATTTATGTTGCTGGTATTAACAAAAATGGTGAAGGCAGGTTTGAAGAAGGTAATTATTCTCAAAGTGGCTCAGAATGGGAAAGACCTGTACATCTGGAATTTTTTAACACGAATGGCAGTTTAGCTTTTGAACAGGACGTTGGAGTAAGAATACATGGCAGAGGTTCGAGAAATGCATCACAAAAAACATTGAAAGTATATTCCAGGGCAAAATATGGTAAAGAACGTATTAACTATAAAATATTCCAGGATAAAGATATAAATAGCTTTCATGGATTTCTGATCCGAACCACGCTTGGAGACATTTCCAAAACCTTTTTTAAAGACGAATTATGCCATGAACTTGTAAAGGAATTAAATATGGATATTCAGGCCTTCAGACCCTCTGTAGTTTTCATAAACGGAGAATATTGGGGGATTCATAATCTCAGGGAGAGAGTGGACAAATATTATATTGAAAACAACCATAACAGAGATCCTGAGAATTTAGATATGATTGCCATAGGATTTTATCAGGAAGAAGTGATTGAAGGGGATAATCTGGATTATCATGCTTTGATTAATTTCATTGCCGCAAACAATATTCAGGATCCAAAAAATTATGAGTACATTAAATCTAAGATAGATATTAATAATTACATTGATTATTACATTTCCCAACTCTACTTTGCAAATTTTGACTGGCCTGATTCTAATATGAAATATTGGCACTCAAGGACCGATGACAGTAAATGGCGCTGGTTGTTTTATGATTGCGATTGGTGTTTTGTCAAGGATTCATATAATCATTTGGTAGAGAATACAATTGATGATGACAGGTATTATGTCTTCAGGGAATCTGCAACGTTTCTCTTCCGAAGTTTATTAAAAAATAAAGAATTCAGAGATCAGTTTTATGCCAGGTTTATTTATCTTTTAAATTCCACTTTTGAACCAGGCCTGGTAATCAGCAAAATTGAAGAATTCAAGGAGATTTATTCCCCTTTGATTATTGATCATATGAACAGGTGGAATGAGCCCAAAACCTATATTCACTGGCTTGAGAACGTTGAAGGTCTGAAATATTTTGCCATTAAACGGCCTGCTATTTTATTAAATCAATTAATAGATAATTTTGATATACCCTATACAATATTCCCAAATCCTGTTTACGGAACTTTATATATCCAAACAAACCTACCTGATGAAGTAAATCATCGTATTGAAATATTTAATGCTTTAGGAAAGGTAGAATATTCAAGGACATTCGGAAATACATCAGAATTGGTAAGCAATCCTGTATCTGTTGCCTCATTTTCCAGAGGAATATATTTTATTAAAATTCAATACGGCAATTTAATCTTTCATAGCAAGCTGATTATTTTGGATCAGTAATTACACATTGAATTTTCTAATTAATTGCGAAACATAAAGAGATTCCGAAATTATTGTCAAAGTAATAAGGGGAAATTGCAAAATTCGTAATCCTTCCATGGAAGATTTTATCCTCAACAATTTTCTTTATTTCCGGATAAACAATATATGTCAGTTTAGTCGTCAATATTCCCAATCCGGCACCAACAAACACATCCGACATCCAGTGCTTTTCATTTAACATTCGCAACATTCCCGTAGCAGCCGCCATAGAGTATCCTACAATTCCATACCAGATATTCACGTCTTTATATTCTTCATATAGAAATGTAGCTGATACGAAAGCTATTGTTGTGTGGCCGGAAGGAAAAGAATTGTAATCCGACCCATCAGGGCGCAGTATATGAGACTCTTTTTTTAATGCATGATAGCTTATCCTGGCAACAGAAGCGGAAATCAGATAAATTAAGCTTCTATCAATAAAGTTATTTTTCCCTTTAACGCCTGCAAAATTTAATCCGTATACCGAAACAGCTGGTATATACCTTAAGTAATGATCTGCTTCCGATTGAAAATCCGGATATTTCATCTGAATATATTCATTAGCATCATAACTGCTAAAAAATAATCCATTATCTTCCATTGTTGAAATACCATAACCTATTAGAATTGTTGGTGCGAGGAAAGCTGAAACCAACGATCTCTGATGCCATTTGAGAGAAATTTTGGTAGTATCGGCTAACTGAGAATAAAGGGTCTGATCTAGCAACAAGAATAATACTATAAATGATATTCCGGTTATTTTTTTAATGACTTTGTTGTTTTTCGGCCGTTAAAGAAAAACTAAAAGAAATCAAACAAATTATTACTCAATACTCTTTTTAAAAGATAAATTATCAATTAAATTTATAAGTAAACATTATTCCATAAATATAATATTTTTGAGGATATTTAACGTTCATTTCCTTTTCCACTTTGAAGAAATTCTTAGCTGATATTTCTTTACTAATTTTAGAATCCAAACCAATTGTAAACCTGAATGCCCGCAATTCATTTTTTTTATCTAATCTATAGAAAAATTCGCCTGAAGTAAAGGGTTTCGCTAAATCGTGGAGTTGGTAATTTACTGTAATTTTATTTCTTATATAATTATATTCTATATGAGTATTTCTTTCCTTCGTATACTGATATTTAATTCTATATTTAACAGGAAATTTTTTCCCTATTTTTATATAGAGATCTCCAGAAAATCGTTCCCTGTTATTGGACGGGCGGATTTCTGAGTCGTGATGTCCTGCTTTATCTGTGTACCGATAGCTTCCTTTGACTTTTAAATGTTTGTTGATTTCGAAGCCAAATCCTGCTTCACAGTAGTATCCATTATAAGAAGTTAATCCGTCGGCTAATCGTAACTGAGGTTCCAGTTCAAGCGAGAATTTCTTTTTTATATTGATTTCAATTGTCCCACCTGTCCAGAGTTCCTGAGGAAAACTTTTATTAGAAAAATAAACTGAAACAAGGAAAAACAATACTATTTTTACAATCGTATTGGGTTTAAGGTAATCTCGGGTTATCAAAGTATTGTATATATTTACAGATACTATTTATCTGCTATGGGTTTAAGGATAATAAACTCTGATATCTAATTTGAAGGATAAATGATCTGTTAAAAATGCTGACAGGCTGAAAGTTTTTGAAAACCCCATAATTAAGATTTATAAAGTTATTTTCTTCCCAGCACCTCATAGATATGGATCTTATCTTTTTTACCTTTTACAAATAAAGGTTCCCAGGCTTTAACATTTACAACATCTTTTATTTTCTGATAGATAGTATTACTTAATAAAATTGAATTAGGAAATTCTTTTGTTATTGATTCGATTCTTTTGCCTGTATTGACCGTATCACCTGTAACTGAGTATCTAATCCTGTCTTCAGAACCAAGGTTTCCGGTAACTACCTCTCCATAATTAATACCGATTCCCATTTGAATTTCTCTTTTGATTTTTTTCTGATATTTTTCGTTCAGTCTGTGCAGATTTTCCATCATCTTTATTCCGCAGAATACAGCGTTAATCTCATTATCAGGATATGATTCGAGAGCACCAAATGTTGCGAAGATCTCATCTCCAACAAATTGATTTACAGATCCCTTATATTGTTTGACAATTTCTGTCATTATTGTATAATAATCGTTTAGAAATGAAACCACTTCTTTTGGAGACAATTCTTCACTCATTGGTGTAAAACCCCTGATATCGCAAAACAAAACAGCAATATTGCGAAGTTCGCCTTCAAATATCGATTTCTGATCATTTTTTAATGCTTTTTCGATTACCTGTTCAGGTACATATTTAATGAATAGTTTAAGGGTTTGTTCCTGCTCTTCAACCTTTTTTGTTAGTTCGGCCATCAGTTCTTTATTACTTACTTGTAATTCAAATATTTGCCGTGTATTTTCGATTGTCATCCGCAATTCATTTTCATCCCACGGTTTAGTAATATACCTGAAAACCCTCCCGCTATTAATAGCCTCTATGATAACTTCAATATCACTGAAACCTGTTAATATTATCCGGATCACGTCCGGGTATTCGGGAATAATTTTTTCCAGGAATTGAATTCCTGTCATTTCAGGCATACGCTGGTCCGTGATAATAAGATTCACTTCGTTATTATGCAATATATCATATCCCTCTTTTCCGCTCTTCGCAGTTAAAATTTTATATTCCTTCCTAAATGTTGCTGCAAAAGAGATGAGATTATGTTCCTCATCATCTACATAAAGTATTGAAAATTTCTTATCAGCCATGCTATATTATTTTTTGTTCGGTTGAAATATAGGCAGAGAAATTATAAATTCGGTTCCTTTAGACGGCTCAGAAATAACATTAAGATTACCATTATGTTGCTCAATAATTCCATAACTTATGGATAGGCCCAATCCGATCCCCTTACCAACATCCTTTGTTGTGTAAAAAGGTTCAAAAATACGTTCTTTTACTGCAGTGACCATACCTCTGCCGGTATCTTTTATACATATTTTTACCACAATACTACTACTAATAGTATCAATATAAATATCACCTTTATCTTCAATTGCCTGAATACTATTAGTAAGAATATTCATAAAAACCTGGTTTAACTTACTTGGAAAACATTCAATTTCAGGGATTTTTCCATAATTTTTATGAATAGTAATTCTTTTTTTGATCTTATTATCTAATAATATCAATGTTGAATCAATTCCTTCATGAATATTTGCAAGAACAAATTTATCTTCATCAAGTCTTGAGAAACTTCTGAGGCCTTTTACAATCTGTCCTGATCGATTCGCGCCTTCATAAATACCTTTTAACAGATTATTGATCTCTTCAATTAAATAAGAATAATCTAAATTACTTTTCAAAGATTCTACTTCACCAAATTTTTCATTTAGGTTGTTCTTTAGAATCACCGAATCATACGAATTAAGAATTTTAAATATATCTTCAACATCCCGTGAAAGCGGTTTTACGTTTCCACTGATAAAATTAATAGGATTGTTAAGTTCGTGAGCTATCCCGGCAGTAAGTTGGCCCACGGAGGCCATTTTCTCAGATTGAACTAACTGAGATTGAGTTTGCTTCAGGTTTCCTAATGTCAATTGTAATTCTTTTTTCTGATTTTCCAGAGCTTCGTTTATGGAAAGAATTTCTTCGTTTGATTGTCTGAGCTCTTCTGATTTAGCAATTAATTTCTCATTCTTTTCCTGTATCTCAATTTTTTGTTGATTGATTTCTTTATTACGTTCAATTATAGAAATATTCATATCCTTGAGCTTTTTGTTTGCTTCTTTTTTAATTTTATATCCCCGATAAATGAAAAATACCAAACACAGAATTAAAAAGCTAAAAGAAATGATTACGTATAAAACAATCTTTTGTCTCTCTATCTTAGTAACATAAGTTTTAAGTTCAGATTTTTGGGTTATAATTTTCTTCTGTTGAGTTGTTATTTCCTTTTCCAGATCAATCAGATTTTTTCTCCGATGTTTAATTTCATATTCCTGCCTATCGATCTGAATCATTTGTTGGGTGATCTCATCTTCTTGTTTCTTGATCAACTCTATTTTAGAATCCAAAGTCTTTTGTTGTATACCTACCTCATTTAATAAAGCATTAAGTTCTTCTTCACGGGTCTTAATCTTTTCCTGCTGAATTAAAATGTCATTTTCTTGCTTACTAATCAGCTTTTTTTGATTTTCGATTTCTTCATTCTGTTTACTGATCGAGTGGCTTAAAGCAGACACTTGTCTCATAACATTCTGCAAAGATACTTGAGATTCATGGTAAAGTTCAGCTATATCAATATCTGTTCCTCCAATCAATAGAAGATCAGGTAATAAGGTAAGATTTTCATAAATTATGTTTGCTTTATTTATTTCAAAATCCGGTTTATTCTCTTTCAGGGGAAGGAAATTTATCATTATCAGGTTTTTATCTTTACAAAGGTCACTAATCAATAATGTGCTATTTCCCGTAATTTTCCCTGATATTCTTTTAATATCAGAATTCTTATCACTGGTAATAAACAAGAGATGAGTTCTTGTTATTTCATTTAGTTTCGTAAAATGAATAATGGAAATTGGTTTGTTTTTAAGTTTTAATGACTCCAGCAGATAAATGTCCAAAAGGAGATCAACATCTTCTCCGAATATTCCAATTCGAAATGTATCAATATTCTTTTCATTTTCCCATTTAACGTATTGTGCGAATTTTTGAACAAGAAAAACTTTCATAATGGAATAATCAAGCTCCTGGGCACTTAGTTTCCAGCACATTAGGAGTAATGGAATTAAGGCCAGGTTGAATAATGATTGAAACCTGCCGAATAACTTTAATTTTTTATACATGATCCAGATATGATTTGCTCATAACCAAATTTCATTTACTTTTTATTTTTCAAGATACTTATTTAATATATAAATATAAAAGAAATTTAACATTGATGAGTCATTAATAGTTATAAGATAGGCTCAAACAATGAAAAAGCATAATATTTAGTATAGTAGATCAAGCTCTCATATTAATAGGATTTAACTATTTTCGTTCTTGGGAGATTGTTCAATTGGTAAGGTAATTATGAATTCAGTTCCCTTCCCTGGTTCACTATTTACAACAATTCGCCCATTATGTTTTTTTATAATGCTATAACTTATGGATAAACCCAAACCAATACCTTTACTTATATCTTTTGTAGTGTAAAATGGCTCAAAAATATGCTTTTTGATCTCCTCTGTCATTCCTTTACCGGTATCTTTAATACATATATCAACGTTTTTCTCATCAGAAGATGTTTTAATAAAAATCTTGCCTTTTTTATCAATTGCCTGAATTGCATTAGTGAGGACGTTCATAAATACCTGGTTGAGTTTACTTGGTAAACATTCAATATTTGATACTGCTTTATAATCTTTATGTACTGTTATCCTGTGTTTTATTTTATTACCAAGTAATGTTAATGTTGAGTCAATTCCCTCATGAATATCTACTTTCACAAATTCATCCTTATCAACCCTTGAGAAACTGCCCAGGCTTTTAATAATCTGGGCAGTACGATTTGCCCCTTCTTCCATACCCTCTATAAGTTTGTTGACCTCCTCAAGCAAATGGGGATAATCTAGCTCATTTTTCAATGATGCTATTTCTGTAAATGTATGTTCCAATTCGTATTTTTGAATTAATGATTCGTATTTTTCAATGACTGATAGTAGATCGTTAACATCTCTTTTAAGAGGTTCGATGTTTCCAGTAATAAAATTTACAGGATTTTTAATTTCATGTGCAACTCCTGCAGTTATCTGTCCTATTGAAGCCATTTTTTCACAAATAACCAACTGAGTATGCATTTCATTGATTTTCTTGAGTATTTTCTCCAGTTCTTCATTTTTAACAATTAATTCATGCTCAATTTTTTTGAGTTCTGATACGTCTGTAAGTACGGCAAAATTCCCTTCAAATTTACCTTCCTTATTAAAAAGTGGTGCGGGAGATACAATTGTGGGTAATTTACTTCCGTCCTTTTTAACCCATTCAACTTCGTAAGGCACACTTCTTCTTTCTGAACGACTGGTTACATGTTTTTGCATATTTTCAATATCTGTTTTATCAAGAAAATCAGTTGTTGGGTGGTTTAATATCTCATCCCGTTTATACCCTGTCATTTCAATAAGTCTTGAATTGGCATATGTAATTATTCCATGTTTATCTAGAATAGCAAGCCCCTCGTTCATTATTTCAATCAATTGTCTATGTTTCTCTTCACTTTTTATAAGTGCTTCTTCCGTTTTTTTCCTGTTTGTAATATTTTCAAAAGAAACTCCTACCTGGTTGTTGGGCAAAGGAAATGCTTTAACCGAAAATGCCCCCGATATGACACAGTCATCACCATAAAAAATATCATCTAATTCTATAGGTTTCCGTGAACGAACCACTTCAGCATATTGTTGTGGTATTCCTTTTTCCCGCAAACCAGGGAAATTTTCATCCAGAGTTTTCCCAATTATATTTTTTACAGCAACTCCGGTTAATTTTTCGGAAGCCGGATTGGCAGCAACCATCCTTAAAGTTCTATCATCATTTATATCTTCCAGCTGATAGATATAAATGCCCAATTGTATATGGTCCACAATATCTCCGGCTTGCTTTAAGGCTTGTTCAACCTGGTATTGTCTGGAAGTATCCATTATTATCCCTTCAACTCCTATTGGATTACCCTTCTCATCATAAATAAAGTAAGAAGTAGTTCTTGCATAAATTAGGGAACCATCCTTACGCTTTAAGGTTAATGGATAGTTAACCACTTTCCCGTGCTGTGATAGTTCTTCTAAAAACACTTTTCTATCCGCAGGATTATGGTAGAAGTTCTCAGGTACGTTTTTTCCAATAAAATCATTAACACTATCATATCCGAATAGGTTGATAGCAGAAGGAGAGATTATAGTGATTTTTTCTTCATTATCTGTCCTGTAAAGAACTTCAACCATATTTTCAAATATGTTCCTGTATATATTCTCATCTTTCTTTAGAGTTTCAAGACCTCTTTTCTTTTTATCATTCATGGACATAAATTGGTTATAAGTTTGCTTATGAAAATTTTGAATAATACTTTATAAGGACATTCTGTTATCTTTTGCTTATGTTGAAATATTAATTATTGTGTGAAAAAGAAATTGGTAAATAATACTTATGGACCAATTTATTGAATATAAAAGACTTTTACAAAGATTAAATCATTGTTTACCGTAGAATTCTATTGTATTAATTTGTTGTGCGGATGAAAGATAGATTTAATATATCACATTTCTTTATTTAAACAAGCAATAAATATCCTAGATAAAATTCAATAATTGAAGATAATTAAAACTTATAAGACAATGCTAGCCCTGTAAACTGACTTTTAACCGGAATAATTACCAGGTTACTGTTTGTTTGCTTATGCAGATGAGGGACAAGTATTCCTGTACCTGCTCCGATCATTAATCCTGTTAGGACATCGGTAGGGAAATGTTTCCCGGCCTTGTATCTGAAAAAACCAACCAAAGCAGGAGGAATGATAGCCGCTGAATAAAGGAGAAATCTTTTCGATTTTAATTCCGGGTGATAATCTAAATATACTTTGGCCGTAAAAAAAGTGGCTGCAGCAACTGAGGCTGTATGCCCACTATAAAAAGAATTATTATTAAGTTTTTTAAGTTTTGTATCTAAAGGTACATCAGGGATATAAAGAAGAGGTCTTTTTCTGTCAATATAATTTACATTCCATAAAAATAAGTTACTAAAAATAATCTCTGTTTCGATAAAGAGCAATCCGATTTTTGGCCAATCTTCTCTGATATCTTCATCTAGCATTAACAGAAAGGGTGATGTCAAGCCTAAATACAAAAGAAAGTCAGAAATACTATGAGCTTTTTGAAAATGATCAGGGTTTTGTCTGACGGCACTTCTGTCAAACCAGTTAATATTTGAAAGATCAAGCTGTGCTACTGTTAACGAGTCTAATAAAGGTTTTTGACTAATCCCTTTCAAACCCAGGTAACTGGTAAATGATCCTCCAAGAGTTACAGGCAGATCTGCCCACATATTCAGCTTATAAATCTCATTTTTGATACTATCTTGCTGTTGAGCATTAATATAAATAGTAGTAATATTAAGAATTAATAGAACTGATAATGTTCTCATATTGGTATAATTTAGATAGCTTATTCAATTTTTAGTTATTTTATTTCATAAATAAATGCGGTGTAACAACTAAAAAGTACAGCTAAAACAAGTAATTGAATTTTATTGAAAACAATTCGTTCTCTTTTGAATGTTCGTAAGTGGCAGAAATTACAGTAACTTCATAGGGTGATAACCACAAACCACCTCCATAGCTTTGATGCCATATGCCCGAGCTTTCACCTGAGAGCCACACTCTGCCAATATCGTGGAAGCCGATTAGACCTATTTGCCCCTTAGAAATATAATTTGAAAACTGGAATAATTTAATCCTGATTTCTGAATTTTGATAAAAACAAGCATCACCGGCAAATCGTGTCGCCCTGTATCCACGAAGATTAAATTTTCCTCCTAAGCTACTGGCCTGGAAGAATTCATAATCTCCTGAATTTGTTGAGCCACCAATTCTGAATGCAAGAACAGTCCTGTAGGGCTTTCTAAAACTCAAATAAAAGCTTAAATCAGATTTCAGCTGTGCATAATTCCCGGCTGAATCGCTTAACCTATAAAAGTAACTTCCATTTGTCTCCCATAATATACCCCTGGTTGTTAAGACTTTATTATTTCTTGTGTCAAATTTGTAGCCTGCATTTAGTCCAACATAATTATGTGTTTCAAAGATATCCGGGCTAAGTTGGTTTTGTGAAAAATCAGTAATAAATCTCGCAAAAGTTTCTTCTACATCAAAGCTCTGATATGAAAGTCCAACAAAACATGTATTATAAGTATTGAATGTTTTACTGAGCTCCGGATTAACAATTATCTGACCTATTCTTACACGATTGTAGTCTTTATTATCTGTAGTTTTTTCGGTTTCATTCCCAAATCCGAAAAAGTTCTGAATATATTTTGGATCCCTGAGATTCAAACGCAAGTGTAAATCAAGACCGTAAACAGCAGAGGTAAAAGTACTTTCATATTTTACTTCAAAAGCATTTGTAGCAAAAGAGTAATTTAAATTCAGGTTTTGTTCACTTGCATTGGGATATTTCTGGAAACCATAAGTCGTCAGCCTAAAACCTGCACCTACCATGAATCCATCGTCAGCATTAAAACCAAAGTACGCGAGTGGAATTAACTTGTTATAATTGAAAGCCTTGTAGATGTATTGGTTATTATCAGGATTATTCGAAGTCAAATTTCTCGCCTCATGCCCCAGCTTAATATCGTTCTTAACTTTTGTATCATAAACAAAAGTCTTTTTAGACAAACCTTTCACTTCCGACTTATCAGTGATCTTATCGTTTCCTTTTCCTCCAACAATTCTTACTTTTATTCCTTTATTAACTTCACCTGTGACTGTAAATTCATCTTTCCCTTTTAGCCCAAATAATCTGATCTCTTTTGTTTCATCAGAATTAAATAATCTTTGATAGTAAATGTCTTCTTTCTTCCCTTTTTTATTTAGAGTAAATACAGTTACTTTGGTTGTCTGGTCATTTAATCGCTCAACTAAAAAGTATTCGCGTTTGTTCGTTCCAACAATATCAACTTTACTTGCTATAATTGAGTAATACGTTTTAGCAAATTCGTATAGTTTATCTCTTCTTGATTTTAATTTTGAAATAATTTCTTTTCCATTAATTTCAGTGATTTCCTCAGGCATGTCGTAGATAGCCTTCTCGATCACTTTATCGGTGAGTTGGCTTTGCATTTTCTTAGCAGTTGACAACCAATCATCTAAAGATAGTTCATTTAAGAATCTTCTGTCCAAATGTATTCCCTGCATGATCAGACCTTCCATATCTTTGATATCATAATCAAATCCCTGGTTCTTTCTGAAGGCAAATTTTCTGCTGGCTATCCATGGAATGACACCTTCATTTAAGAAAAAGGTCTGATCACGATCCCTGGGAATCGGTTTGTAAATTATATTACCTTTTTTTTCAAACGATGCCCATCTCCATTGATCTTCATGCCTGTCCCAGTCATTAATAAAAATATCCAGGAACCTTGATTTAAGAAAAAAGGACTGGTCAACTTTGTACTTCGGGTCTTCAAATATATTTTCAAGCAAATCGGGCGAGCCAATTATATTTTTTGATTGTCCGAAACTAACAACATCTTTCCTGTTTCCGGCAGGTCTTTCTTCAAATAAAAACAATCCCTCAGAAATATCATCCAAATATTTCCCTATTCGGGGATCTTTTGTTAAATAAAAAACTTCGGGATTTGTATGGTAAATTTCAACGGCATCAGCCAACCTGGGAACAGATAGGGCAGCGTATGGAAGATATGCAGACATTTGATCATCAATAATATCAAGTGCAAGATTAATCTTAACAACTTCAGGGATTGCTACTGCTGATACATCTTTTTCCATAGATCTTAATACCCATTGTTTTCCATTTTTATCTTCTAACCGCAATGATTTTGTTTGGTTCCCCCCTCCCTTTTTTAAAATTTTCAGTCCTCCCTTTTCTTTGTTAAAATCAAAAACAGGTACCTCAATTGGTGTTATCCATTCCTTACGATAATTACTCCCCATGAGTATTTTGTTAATTTTCCCTGTTTGATATCTTTCACCATTAGGATATACAACAACTGTACTATCAGAAAAATCAATTTGGTTTAGAAACTTTTTCTGTTCTTTTTCAACATATATTGGTTTATTAAAAAGTTTTTTCCTGAAAGCCAGTTTTCCAACCGGATCTTTTATGCCGGTCGACTGAGATTGGTTTTCATGCGTTACCCAAAATTCCAGCCAGATATCCCCGTTATCATAGAAATTCAATTTTGCAAATCCATCCTGCATTTGGGCGAAATCGGTTTTTTTGCTTTTGGCAACGTAAGTGGTCAGACCTGCTGCACCACTGATGACATGATGGATTGAATTTTTATTGACATACTGCAAATTATGTTCATGGCCGGCAACATAGATTATATCAGAATGACCTTTAAAAGTTTCCACCAGGACTTCCCTTAATGATTTATAGTTTGGGTGAGAAAGATCCTGGTTGACTCCAAAGATCTTTCTGTATCCGGTATAAATAAAACCAGGCAAGGGAATATATAATATCTTTTTTATTTCAAGTAATGGTAAGATATTAATTACCAGCGGAAAATGACCGCCATGTTTCCCAACACTATATAAAGGGTGATGAGCAGCAAAAATTATTTTTTTATCCCTGTTTCTACTAACGGCGTCTTTAATCTGAATAAATAAATCAGCTTCATCTTCTACTCCTGTATAACTCTTTTCATTTTCATGGAACCACCATTGCGAGTCAATAATAATCAATACAATATCCTCAGTTAAATGAACTTCAACCGGCCCTGGTCTGCCTTTTTCAGGTAAGAAAACATGCTTCCTATCCAGGTAGTTCTCAATATATTTCCGTTGATTTTTTACATATTCCAGACCTTCCTTTCGTCCATTTGCCCAGTCATGATTACCAGGAATAAATATTACTTCTCCTTTGTAGTCCTTTAAAACTTCAAGTTGGGCAAGTATGCTCTTCTCGGCAATATCCCATAATTTATCAGTTGAATCGGGTAATCCACGGGGATGAATATTGTCCCCAAGAAAAATAACCGCACTTTCTTTTCCTGCCCGTTTTAGCTGGGCTTCTAATATTTTCAATACCGGGTTATTTAAATAAGCACATCTGGCATCACCAACTAAAAAAACTGAATATTTGATCTCTGTAGAATCAACAGTTTTATTTTCCTGCCAGTTAGAGACAGAATCATTATAAAAAGGCTTATTACTTGCGCATGACAATAGAAAAAGAGAAAAAAAGAAACAATAAATTTTTAAATAGTTACTCATTTTTCAAATATTTAAATTTCAAAATATAACCCTTACCTCCCTGGCCTTCATTTGAAATAAATAAATCACCGTAAGGAGAAAAACAAATTCCTTCCGGTTGTCGGAATAATTTACCGTCTAAATTTTTCAGGTCCAATACTTTACCATTTCTATCCAAAACTATCAACATTTTTTCAATGTTAGAAATGATATAAATTTCATTATAAAACGGATGAATTGCAATTCCCGAAGGGTTAAAACTGATTTCGTCTTCAACCAGGTGTAATTTTTTTGCAATTTTGATTGAAAATTTTGTGAAAAAACTGTAGTCCTTAAAGGCATCAATTTTTTTTAAATCAATAAGAAAATGAGGTGTTTTGTTAAGCTTTTTTTCTTCCAGATCAAATCTGTAAATAGCCTTGTAACCCCTGTATATATTTTCTTTTTCGATAGATGGTGAACCTTTGCATGCAATGAATAAAGAATTTGTAACCAGGTCAAACGCTAAACCCTCTGTATCATTTTTCAGGGAAAGTGGAGTTTTGTATTTCTTTATTTTCCTGTCCTTGTTTCTGAATTTTTCTATTTTATAAATTTCACCATTATTCCTGAGTACAAATGCCGTTTTTCCTACAATTGCAATATCTTCATAATCAGCATCTCCTCCGAAATTATCCTTTGATACTATTTTTTCTTTTTCCAGATTTAATATGTAAATATTTGCCTTTTCGTCCTGAACGCATGCAATTTTGTCTTTTTTGTAATAGGACACACCTGAAATTTCCTGAAGGTATTCAGGCAATTTATATATAGTCGCAGGATTGCTTAAATCATATGAAAATTTACTATTGGTTGATAAAGATGATTTTACATAGTGACGATAAGCATTTCCGGAATTTTCCATATTATAGAAATTAGAGTCAGTGCTTCTTTTGATTTTATTATTATTCTTATCATCTGAAGGATTGCAAAAAGAAATTAAGATTAAGAAAATACCTGAAAAACATAATTTTAAGATTTTAACTGAGCTATATAAATATTTTCGTAAATTTATCATTGACATATTATTCATGTTCATTTGAAATTAACTCATAAATAAGAAACCATATAGTTTAGTTTCTAAATTAATAAAATTAATTATTGTAACATAACAGACAATATTGAAATCAATACAATATTGAAATAAATTTAAGAAGTTTAATGAATAATCCGGATATCAGGCACTAAAATAATGTAATATTATGGCATCTATTAGCATAAGAGAAGTAGAAGAATACATTAAGGATATTTTCAAAGAAAAAATCCCTGAACGGTTAACATATCATAACATAATTCATACTGATTATGTAGTAAATCAGGCAAAACTTTTAGGCGAAAAATCAGGCCTGAATGAAGAGGAGATGAGCATTCTGATTTCTGCAGCCTGGTTTCATGATAGTGGATTTACCATATCTTTTAGTGAACATGAAGAAGAAAGCAAGAAAATTGCCAAGGAATATCTTTCATCTAAAGGTGTTGAAAAAGATATCGTGGAACGGGTTTTAAGTTGTATTGAAGCCACAAAGATCCCCCAAAGGCCAGGTAATGATATGATAGCCAAAGTTCTTTGCGATGCAGATATGTTTTATTTGTCAGAAAAGTTTTATCCTGAAAGGTCGCTGTGTTTAAGAAAAGAATGGAATAATATTTCAAAAGAAAAAATTAGCAAAAAAGTTTATTTCAAAGATACAATCGAAATGTTTGAGAATCATCAATATTTTACTGAATATGGTAAGAAAATGTTGGCCGGAGGGAAAGAAGAAAATTATAAACTATTAAACATAAAACTAAAAAAAGAAAAAAAGAAACCAAAAAACAAGCTAAAGGCTGAGAATGA
Source organism: Bacteroidota bacterium (assembly GCA_015222065.1). GTDB lineage: Bacteria > Bacteroidota > Bacteroidia > Bacteroidales > VadinHA17 > JADFUQ01. The sequence goes on along the minus strand of JADFUQ010000209.1, from coordinate 11,194 downwards.
AAAACTTTTGGGCAAACCTAATCAGGGAAAAATACCGGTCAGGGGGGTGGAATCTATGTTTCGGCTTACGGCCAGGAATCAAATTAATTTAAGCTCTATAGCTGATAATAAAGCAAATATTTTAATATCAATTAGTACAATCGTATTAACAGTTCTGGTGACTGTTGGCATTGGTGAAATCGCTGAATATCCAAAAATTACTGTTCCTGGAATAATATTTATGGCCACTTGTTTACTTACAATCATTTTCGCAATACTGTCCACACGGCCAAAAATTTCTTCAGGGAAATTTACTGAAGAGGATATTCATAATAAGAAAGTGAATTTATTGTTTTTTGGTAATTTTTATAATATGAAGCTGGAGGAGTATGAATGGGCTGTAAAGGAGATGATGAATGACTACAATTATTTGTATAATAGTATGATAAGAGATCAATACAGTCTTGGTAGGGTAATAAGCCAAAAATATAAATTATTACGAATTGCCTATTCAATTTTTATGTATGGATTAATATTGTCCACAATCTCATTTGCTTTAGTTATATTGACATTTCCTGTTTAAAATATATATTTTACTTACTAATCTGATAGATAGAAATATGTTTATTTGAATTTACGTTTCAGGTTTAGTTTCCCTTTTTTCAATTAATTCATGATGTGTTTCATTTCGTGCATAGAATTGTAAAAAATCTCTCTGGGCCCTGATTAAGTTGACTGTATTAAGCAATAAATTCTTCGCTTCGGCTAAAGTATTTAGGTAGAGAATACTAATCTTAGTGCCTACCACTTCATGTTTTATCATCTTTATTTGTTTCTTATTGAGTTTTTTGATTCTGCTAGTCAGCGATTGGTGTTTTTTAGATATTTCATCAATATCCATGTATTTCTCGTTCTTCAGAGTGATAAGAATCAAATCATAGAAAGCGGATGTTTTCTCATTGAATTTTATAAGGTCATTTTTTTGTGATTCTAATAATGGCGGACGTTGGTTATCCACGTGTGTAAAAATAGGTTTTGAAATATATATTAAGCAGTGTGCTGTTTCACTTAGATAATTAAGGACTTGAATATAGTAATGACCTGTTTCAATATTATCCTCCTGTAGCCTTCTGATTGAATAAGGTAGATCATCTTTTAAAACTTTAATCTTATCATTAATGGCTTCGATTTCTTTGAGTGCTTTTCTTAACTTTCCCCTTTTTTCATTAATTAATCCGGAAATTGTTTGATAAAATAATTTTGACACAGCAGTTAATGTCTTAATTACAGTTATATTGCAACTTTCCAAAATATTCAGCCCATCCTCCTGGACTTTCACGGCCCCATGCCCTGTCGGCAAGCGATGTCCCCATGGCTACCATAAATGTCACATAAGTGGTTGAAAGAGGCAATTTAAGGGATGTTCCAAAGGCGACCAGGATACTGGCAACAACCAGGTTCACCGAAGCTCTAACCATATCAAACGAAATACCTTCCTTATCTCTCCTCTTTTTATATTCTGACTGATCAAATCTTTTATTAAGACCTTCCGAAACACGTGTGGGAAGAACTAGTTTGAATATTTTTGCAAGAGCAACAGTATTACGCACAAGATGACGGGCTACTATTGAAGATTCAAATCTTTCTTTTCCCTCATCCTGCCTGCTTAGATCAAGGGTAGTCTTGGTCACAGATCTTGCCTTTCTGGAAAACCATAAGGTTCCAACCATAACCAATCCGGCTAATAAAAGTAACACTGTTGGAGTTTGCATTGGAGCTTTGAGGGACTCCATAGAAAGTAATCCAGGATCGGTTACGGTACTGGCAGTGAAGGATTTAAATGACTCAAACCCGGCTAGTGGAACACCAATAAAGTTAACAAGATCGTTTCCGGCAAAAGCCATGGCAAGAGCAAAAGTGCCAACAAGCACAATAATTTTAAGAACATTCACCTTGAAAATCCTCATTATGAATTCCAGTATTAAACCCCATCCGATAAAACTAAACATAAGGATCCAAAGAGTATGTGCTTTGATCCATTCAACCGACTGTGGTGTAAGAAATGAAGAACCTTTTGCGCCTTTTATCAGAATAAAATATGTGATTGCAGAAATGGCGAATCCACCCCAAACGGCACCAAAGTACTTATAGGTTTTTTCGTAGTCAAATGAGAAGGCTAAGCGTACGATGTATTGAATAATGGCACCAACAGCGAAGGCAATAACCACAGACAATAAAATTCCTGAAATAATAGCCAAAGCCTTTCCAGAGTTAATGTATGACGTAAGATTCTCCATACTTTCACCTGAACCAGTAATCTTGATAATTGAAACAGCAACAGCTGCACCTAATAACTCAAAAACAATAGATACCGTTGTGGATGTGGGTAATCCTAAAGTATTGAAGATATCTAATAGTATAATATCAGTCATCATCACGGCGAGGAAGATGATCATGATTTCACCAAAATAAAACTTATCAGGATGAAATATTCCTTTTCTGGCTACTTCCATCATTCCACTTGAAAATGTCACTCCAACTAAAATTCCAAGAGCTGCGATAATCATGACTATTTTAATTGGAGCAGCTTTTGAACCTAACGCAGAATTTAAAAAATTAACTGCGTCATTGCTTACACCAACAATGAGGTCTGAAATAGCAAAAACAAAGAGAACGACTACAATTATTAAATAATATGTTTCCATTTTGTATTTTTAATGGACTCAGCGCAGCATAACAAAATTGCTAATTAACTTATTAATAATGCCTAATATACAATTATTTAAAAATTACTCAAAATCAGTTTTGGATTATTCAAGTTAGAATATTTTATTAAATCCTGACAGATCCGTGTTGATAGAAGAGTGGTTGGTAGCACCAGCCAAATGATAGGTTGCCCTTCCATAACTAAGATTAAATTAAAAAATTTTGATTCCAAAGCCCCAGGGAAATCCAACGGTTAAAATTTTTGTGGAGATTTGTAACTCCTTTTTTCTACGGTAATTATATCCGAAACAAATAAAAAAATTGTCAATTGGTGTTATTTCAACTCCAAATATCATATGTTTCACAATATTTTCTGCAATATCCTCGAATATATTGGATTCCTGAACATTACCTGAAATCAGATTTTTTCCAGAGTTGTTTTTTTCTCTCTGTTCACAGGTTAATTTAGGGGTTTCGAGATGCCGGGCCAGAATTGAAAATCGGAAAGGTGCATGTTTCAACTTCTGTGAAACACTAAACGGAATTTCAAATAGTAATGGTTCTCCTTTTCCTCTATAATTGTAAGGATTCTGCATTGCAAAACAATTATATTATACGTAAATTGGCTGCAGAATATATATTATTTTTTTCTCTGCGTCATTTGTGGGGAACAGTTAAGAAAATATTTTCTAAAAGGAGTAGAGTCATGGGTGCCGTGAAATCTCCCCTCTCCAAAAATTACTTATTTAGCTTCATTACTATATTTTTATTTGGATTTCAACCACAATTAATCTCGCAGGAAGAAAATGATCTGGAAAAATACTCAAAAATGTCTCTTGAAGAATTGATGAATAGAGAAGTAGTATCTGCTTCCAAAGTGGTTCAGAAAATCAAAAATGTTCCAGCTGCCATTCGTGTGATCACATCTGATCAAATTCGTGAGAGAGGATATTTTACTTTAGAGGAAACTCTCTCCGATCTTCCGGGAGCCCAATTTCGGAACATGGTTAGTATCAACAGTTATGTCTTTCTTCGCGGTGTTCCCAGCCAAAATAATCTGATCTTAGTACTTGTCGATGGAATTCAGATTAATGAACTTAATTCCGGTGGTTTCTATGGGGGTGGTCAGTACAACTTGTCAAACGTTGAACGAATAGAAATCGTATATGGGCCAGCATCTGTTTTATACGGAACGAATGCTGTTTCCGGCATCATAAATATTATCACTAAAGATCCTGAAAAAAACCAGGGGTTAAATATCAGTACGCTGTATGGATCTTTCAATACAATAAACGCTAATCTTAGCTATGGCTATTATGACGAAGAAAAGGATTTTGGACTCAATGTTTCTGGAATGTATAAAAAATCCGATAAAGCAGACTTAGCTGGTGAAAAGGGCGACAATAATTGGACAGAGGATATGGAAAACTTCGAGAATGATTATTCCTTCGATACCAGGATAACTTACAAGGATTTCACTGCTGGTTTGGTATTCCAGAACAAACAGGCCTCTGCTAGTACGTATAATCGCTCTGTTGGCACCATTTTTTGGGACAGTGGCACATTGTGGAATATCCGGTTCATTAACAGCTATTTAAGGCATACTTACAACAAAAATAAAAAATGTTCATTAACTTCACAGGTGTATTATCGGAACGCGACTGTTTTAGACAATTCTGTTCTGGTAGTTGTTGATACAGCGCAGGTTGGATATTACAGGCCGAATTCCCTGATCGGTTTTGAAAGTATAATCAACTACACTCCAAACAAGAAATTCAACCTGGTTGGTGGAGTTGTTTTTGAAAATGAGGCACTTGCGGAAAATTTCTCGAAAACATGGAGCAATTCCCCGGATGAAAGACCACCCTCACCGTCCAAACCAAATATGGAGCACAACAACCTGCAAAGTATTTATTTACAAGCACAGTACTCACTGCCTGAATCAGTGCAATTAACTGCCGGAGTACGATTTGACAACAGCAGTATATATAATCAGGTCTTAACCACCCGAACTGGCTTGATCTACAGCAAGGGCAGTTTTACCACTAAACTTCTATACATGGAAGCATTCCGTGCACCTAAACCGTGGGATTATTATTGGGGTACCGGGAATCCGAATCTTGAGCCGGAGCGGATGAAATCTGTGGAAGCTATTCTGGCTTATAATATATCTGATAAATTGCGAATGGAAACATCTATATATAAAAATAGTGTTAGGGATAAACTCATTAAGGATTCGGCAATGGAAAAGTGGGTTAACTACGGTGAACTTAAAACAGATGGACTTGAGATAAGTCTGGATTATTTTGCTCGTAAATTTAATTCGTACATTAATTATACTTACAACAATTCCTACGATGACAACGGGGACATGGTTCCTGAGATTGCCAAACACAGCGCTAATGTTGGCTTTCTATATACCTTTTCAAACAGAATGAGGATCAACATCGGTTGTAATTATCTCGGAAGCCGTAAGAATCCGAGCATTATTCCCGCCACTGGTGATAACATAGTGGACCAGGCGTTTGTACTCAATTCGGTCCTGACGTATTCCAATTCTCATAACTTGAATATTCAACTGATCGCTAAGAATCTCCTGGATACGAAATATTATCACACGTCGAACCGTTCGGTATCACGTTGGCGTCAGCCACAGCGAACAATTCTGATCCACCTTAGCTGGCACTTTCATACGAAAAAGAAAACATTTAAAAATAATAGTAGATTAATTCCTTAATAATGTTACAATAATTTTTCATTGTGATCGATGGCAAAAACGGCAAAATACTTTTATTTAGAAATTGGTTGAACATGCTTTTTCCAAAAGCGAAACTCACCTACGTCAAGGTTTCGGTGAGCGAAGGTGGAGACGAGGGGAATCGAACCCCTGACCTCTTGACTGCCAGTCAAACGCTCTAGCCATCTGAGCTACGCCCCCAAAATTCATTTTTGTATTTGCAAAAATAAAAAAATTCTGTAAATAATATCCTGCTACCTGTCATGGATATCATTAAAAGCAAGAAAAACAGCGTATTTGGTAGTTAGTTTGGCGTGATTATTGTGCTATATTACATGAATAGGATAATGTTGTAAACCGAATTAAGAAAGGAATATTGACATTTATGATTTTTTTTTGAATACTTTTTGATTATAATAGGATAAATCCTTAAGTTTAAAGCCTTAAAAAAAATTCAATAACAATGGAACACAAAAAAAATGAAAAAGTTGACCTCGAGAAAAGAAAAGGGGTCTTTTTCCAATTGGGATTGGTAATCACCCTTTCACTGATTTTAATTGCTTTTGAATGGACAAGCTCCGGACTGAAAAAAAATCAATTTGATACAGGGGAAGGGGATTTAATTGAAGAGGAGATTATTCCTGTAACACGACAGGAAAAACCTGAACCCAAGACTCTGCCTAAGCCACCTAAAGTAACTGAGGTATTGAACATTGTTGAAAATGATGTTGCAATTGAAAATGAACTGATACTTGATGATCTGGAATCCGATCAGGATGAAGAAGTTCAAATACTTGATTTCGATGTGGCTGATGAAGAAGAAGAAGAAGCCGAAATTTTCTACATCGTTGAAGATATGCCAAGCTTCAAAGGGAAAGGTCTTGATGGTTTCAGGAACTGGGTTATGAAAAATCTTCAATATCCTGAAATAGCAGCTGAAAACGGGATAAGCGGCACAGTATATGTCCAGTTTGTAGTTGAACCTTCAGGAATGGTTAATAAAGTTATTATTTTGAGAAGTGTAGATCCGTCCCTCGATAAAGAAGCTATCAGAGTAGTGAAAACTTCTCCGAAATGGACCGCCGGAAAACAAAGAGGAAAACCTGTACGAGTGGCATTTACTTTCCCTATTAAATTTGTATTGCAGTAATTGTTTAAATAAGAGTATTTTACAACCCTGATCTGTTGATCAGGGTTTTTTTAATTACTTATTTATACATTTGTGTAATAAAAACAATTAATCTGCATTATTCATGCAGAAGATAAAAGACAAAAGTAAAATGTTAAAAGTGAATTATTTGCATAAGAAATTTAAATTACTTTATTAACACAAACGAAATATTAAAAACTGATAAAAAATGAAGAAAATTGCGTATCTACTGGCAATTATCCTTGTAATAACCTCTTGTGTTTCTTCAAAAAAGCAATTACAGAAAGGTAATTATGATGTTGCTATTGAGAAATCTGTAAAAAAATTAATGAAGAAACAGGACGATAAAGATGAAATTCTAATCCTGGATAAAGCATATAATATTGCTAATGAACAGGATCTGAGCAGGGTAAAATATCTTAAACTGGAAAGTAATCCGGATAGATGGGATGAAATTCTTAATCATTACCTTCGACTAAAAAACAGGCAGACACTTGTAAGGACAGTCCTTCCGTTGAAAATGCCACGCAGAACGATAGATTATGAATATTTTGACTATGACAGAGAGATTGTTGAGGCAAAACATAATGCAGCTGAATTTTTCTTTGCCCACGGTCAGAAACTAATGGGAAATAGCAATAAGGAAAGCTACCGTAAAGCATATTACGAATTTAGGAAAGTTAAAGAATACTGGGGTGATTATCAAAATATTGATCAATTGTTAAATGAATCACATTATTTGGGGATGAGCAGAGTACTGGTAACAGTTGAAAACAAAACACATCTGAAACTTAGTGAAGAGTTTAAGCAAGACCTTCTGGCAATTAATCATGCTGCACTCAATAGTGAATGGGTTGAATACCATACACGTCACTTGAATGATGATATTAATTATGATTTCCTGGTATATATAAGTTTGAAGATAATAAATGTTTCCCCGGAGTTAGTAAAAGAAAAAGATTATATTGAAAAAAAGAAGGTTGAAGATGGATTTGATTATGCACTTGATCAAAATGGAAATGTGATGAAAGATACTGCAGGGAATGATATAAAAATTTCCAAATATAAAACTCTTCAATGTACAGTTATTGAAACGGTTCAGCAGAAAAGTGTAAATATTGTAGGAGATGTGGAGATTATTCAGACTAACCCCGAAAAACTAACTAAAAAAGATCCTATTGGTGCAGAAACATATTTTGAACATCTCTCTGCAAGAACTATTGGTGACGTGGGAGCTCTCACGTCAGATACCAGGAAGCTGGTAGAGTTGGATCCGGTGCCTTTCCCCGATGATGTATCATTGATAATGCAATGCAGCGAAACCCTGAAATTGGCTATAAGAGATATACTGCGAAGAAACAGACGGTATATCTATTAGTGGTTGTCCATAAAGTCAGCATAAATTGATTTAAGAACATCTTTCCATCATTCCTTGATCATATTTATAAAGCGCCCAATGGGCGCAATTCAAAGCCACCTTCTTAGAGGGTGGATATTTACTTAAGTCCGAATGGGAAAATCGATCATAACAAAGGAAAAAGCAGAAAAAGTAGTACTGGTAGGAGTGATAAAACAGGATCAGAATGAATCTGAAGTTGATGATTACCTTACAGAACTTGCATTGTTAGCAAGTACTGCAGGCGCAGAACCTGTTAGTAGATTTACTCAGAAACTTGATAAGCCTAATTCAAAGACTTTTATTGGTTCAGGAAAGCTGGCAGAGCTTGTAAGGCACGTTAAAGATAAAGGGATAGATATAGCTATATTTGATGATGATCTCTCCCCAAGTCAGCTAAGGAACATTGAACGTGCCGTGAAATGCCGTGTGCTCGACCGCACAAATCTAATACTGGATATTTTTGCAACAAGGGCAAAAACAGCACATGCTAAAACACAGGTAGAACTTGCACAATATCAATATCTTTTACCACGTCTTACCAGAATGTGGACTCACCTTGAAAGGCAAAAAGGAGGAATTGGTCTGCGTGGACCGGGAGAAACTGAGATTGAAACCGATAGAAGAATTATACGTGATAAAATATCACGACTGGAAAAGCAGCTAAAAAAAATTGACAAACAAATGGCAACCCAGCGAAAGAACAGGGGAAAACTGGTTAGGGTTACATTGGTGGGATATACAAATTCAGGAAAATCAACATTGATGAATCTCCTTAGTAAATCGGAACTGTTTGCTGAAGATAAATTGTTTGCGACCCTGGATACTACCGTAAGGAAAATTATTATTGGAAATTTGCCTTTCCTTCTGGCTGATACAGTTGGATTCATACGTAAATTGCCTCATCACCTGGTTGAATCGTTCAGATCAACTTTAGATGAGGTGCGTGAAGCAGATATTCTTATTCATTTAGTGGACATTTCTCATCTTAATTTTGAGGAGCAGATTATTGTAGTGAATCAAACGCTGAATGATTTGAAAATTTATGGTAAACCTTCAATTGTCGTTTTTAATAAAATTGATGCATATTCATTTATTAAAAAAGATGAAGACGATCTTACTCCTTTAACAAAAGAAAATCTGACACTTGATGAACTAAAGAGAACATGGATGGCAAGAAAAAATGCTTCCTGTGTATTTATTTCCGCTCTGAAAGAAACAAATATCATTGAGTTTAAGGAAGTTCTTTATAGAAAAGTGAAAGAAATACATAGAAAACGATACCCGTATGATGATTTCCTTTATTAATTAGAGTTTGTTTATAATGTAAGAATAATAAGAATATTTTGAATATCGAACAAGGATTAACGATTTTAGATTTCAGATTTCTAGCTACTTCGCAAATCGTTAATCGGTGTTCCTTGTTCTTAAATCAAATTAGACCTTGCCCCAGCATATATTCAGCAATTTGTACCGCATTTGTTGCAGCTCCTTTCCTGATATTATCTGAAACGATCCAAAGATTCAGACAATTCTTTCGCGACTGGTCTCTCCTGATCCTGCCAACAAAAACCTCATCCTTGTTTGCAGAACTTACAGGCATTGGATAAAGATTGTTTTTGGGATCATCTGTCACTTTTATCCCTGGTGAATTATTCAGGATATTTATTATGTCTTTTAATTCAAAATTCTTGGAAAATTCAATATTTACAGATTCTGAATGTCCCCCCAGTACAGGGATACGTGCCGCGGTTGCTGTGATATTAATAACTTGATCATTAAGGATTTTCCGGGTTTCATTTACCAATTTTATCTCTTCTGTTGTATAACCGTTGTCTGTGAAATTTCCGCAGTGAGGAAGACAATTCAGATCAATAGGGTGCGGATAAATCATATTTGGTTCAATATTTTTCCTTTCACTTTCCATTTGATTGATCGCGGGAACACCGCTTCCGCTTACCGACTGATAAGTTGATATAACGATCCTGTTTATTAAATATTTTTTGTGTAAAGGTGCAAGAACCATAACCAGTTGGATGGTTGAACAATTAGGGTTAGCAATTATCCTGTCGTTAATGTTTATTTCTTTGGCATTTATTTCCGGAACAACCAGTTTTATTTCAGGATCCATTCTCCAAGCCGAAGAATTATCAATCACTATGCCGTATTGTGCAAATACGGGGGCAAATTCTTTTGAAACCTTTCCCCCGGCAGAAAACAGGACAAGATCAGGTTTGGCAGCCAGCCCTTCCTTGATACTTACAATCTTAATTTCATTATTGCGAAAAAAAATGGTTTTTCCTGAAGATCTTTCAGAAGCTGCAGGGATCAATTGATTTACAGGAAATTTTCTTTCCTCTATTAACTTTATCATAGTCTTGCCAACAAGTCCCGTTGCTCCTACAATACATACTTTCATATTTATTTTATTATTTATTTAAAAAATACTATCTTTAAATAGTTAAACAACTGAGCCTTAAAAATACATGATTTTAGACAGAATTCCGGTTTGTCATAGATGGATTTTTTTCAATTTGTTATTATTTATTATGCAGATACCTGTAAATTCACAGGTTTTTTTGAGTTTTGAAGACTCATTACTAACAGGTTGGACCCAGAATAAAGATTTTCGATGGGAAATATCAGGAAATTTTCCTCTAATTGATAATTTCTCTTTACATCATGCATACGATAACTCATCGAGCGGAAAAGACAGGATCTCCTATCCCTTGTTTAACCTTAAACCCGATTCGGGACTTGTAACCTGGAACTTTGTTGTCAGGCATGGATATCCTCCATCAAGTGCCAATAACTGGAGCTTTTTCCTGATGTCTGATAAAGATGCAACGGAAATGTACCCCGGTGGTGATTTAAACGGTCTGGTTATGGGTGTAAATTATACGGGCTCATCTGATCTTGTGAGTCTGTGGAAAATTGTTGAGGGAGATGCTTCAGTTCTCCTTGAAACAGGATTTAATTACGAGGAAAATGTCAGCACATCAGATATCATCAATTTTGAAGTAACCAGAACCTTATCAGGATTATGGGAAATAAAAATTGATACTTCAGATAACTTTAATCATCAGATTTCAATTGGATCAGTAACTGATTCATGGTTAATGCCATGCAGGCATTTTGGCATTTATTATGAATATTCATCATCACAGGACAGGAAATTATGGATAGATGATATTTCTATACAAGGCAGGTTTTTTAAAGATACAAT
>JADFUQ010000208.1 GCA_015222065.1 Bacteroidota bacterium | reverse complement strand
TTCTTCAGGTGTTCTTGTCTTTGCGGCTGCAACTAACATAACACCGGAAGGGATTGAATTAAGGAATTTAACTACTGATGCTTTTATTGTATTTAAACTATTTATTTCTGACAATATCCACTCCTTTCTTGATTGCCTTCTCGCAGATCACTTTAAATTCTTTTCTCTTAACCACACTTTTGGCGGTAGCTAAAACGCTCTCCAAAGACAGCAAGCCAGTGTATCCAGTATGGGCACCTGCCATAACCATGTTGGCGGATTTCGTTTCTCCTGTTATTCAAGATCATATAAATACTCATCAAGTTCTTTGTCAAATTGACCTGTAATCTTTTTTTCTTCGAGGATATTAATATCTCTTTTATTTAATTCATCAATAAATTTCTTGTAAAGGTGTCCTTTAATGCTATCCTCAGGGGGTACGATACCTTTCTTGGTAATTTCACCTTTTCCTACAAGTATTGCTCCGATAGCTGCAGGAAATCCGGTGACTCTTGACATGGCGGAAATTTTATTTTCACTATCTCTCTCTTCCCACATATAATAATCGATCCTTATTCTTTCCCCATTTTTAATCCCAATCACTGTATTCCACATCACACAAATATCCGCATCATTTTCTAATGGTTTCAGTTTGGGTTCCATTAATGTTAAAAAGAAATCACGTGGAACTATCTTTCCACCGTTATATTGAACCGGTTTTAAATCCAGTAGACCACATTCTTTTAATACATCTATTCCTTGCCAATGTCCAGGCCATCGGATTGTTTTTTCAGCAAATTTACCCAGGTGAGGTCTTGTATAAATAAAACTTGGCATACCCGGCGTAATTGCACATTCTAACTCTTCATTTCTTCCGAATTTTTCAAATTTAAATCGTTCACGATCAGTAGTAGCATTTACGTTAGTAATTTTGCCATTTTTAATTACCTTTACTTTTACCATATATTCGCGTAAAACATGTGGAAATGCCCAGGTAACCATATATTTTAATGGATGTTTGACGGCTGCTTCCTTGGAAGGGATACCGCCCACCCGGGCAATAGCAGATTCAACGTTATCCATTTTGCTAATACCTTCACCTAAAGTAACATTACTTAAACCTGGAGCAAAACCAATACCATCTAAGATAGTTACCCCTTTTTCAATTGCTTTCTGGTGGAGCCATTCTCCATATCCATCGAGCGATAACTTATTTGGAATTTCTAACCCCTCAATTTCGAATGGATCTGGCTTGCGATGATATTCTTCCAACATGTCAACACTGTTTAATCCTGCTTCAATAGCCGTTGCAACAACCTTATAACTTGTCCTTCTATCCGGTAAGGCAATTACACCTACGTCATATTTTTTCATTATTCTCTTAATTATTTCCGTATGGGCAATATCAAGAGGATGCAAGATTATTTTATTACTATTGATCCAGTTTTTAGTTTGGTCAAGTGCTCCCTTTCGTCTACCTATAAGTCCTACGGTTTCAATCTCATTCTCTCTCACCAAATCCCAGGCAACAGCAGAACCTATCTTGCCGGTTCCGCCAAATATCAGTACTTTCATAAGATTTCCTCCTATAAAAGGATTTATTAAGATTGATATTATTTAACCGTATTTTTCAAATTTTTGTTGAACTTCTTCAGGCTCTTTTTCATATATTTTTAACATCCGTTCATAAAACTACCAGCAATCACTTCATTGATTTTGTGCGCAACATATGCAGCTGCTACGTTTCCATCTATGATTACTCACCATGAATTCGTTTTTTCTTATTTAGCAATTCTTCTTTTGTTTCCTGATGATCAGGATCAGGTATAATACAATCAACCGGACAAACTTCAATACATTGCGGTTCTTCAAAAAAATCGACACATTCCGTGCACAAGTTGGGATCAATAATATAAATTGGATCATCTTCTGAAATTGCATCATTAGGACATTCAGGTACGCACGCATCACATGCGATACATTCTTCATTTATAATTAACGCCATAATAAACCTCCTCC
>JADFUQ010000207.1 GCA_015222065.1 Bacteroidota bacterium | reverse complement strand
CTAAAAGTATCGAGCGTGTCATTCTCGGTTGCTTCAGTAAGCGTGTAAGCGCCACCGCCTGAAGGAGCCGTAATTGCCGGAGATGTGTAAGTGCCTAAGATTGCACGTGTTTCATCCTTTTCGCACGAAATAGCGGCAAAAAGTCCAACAAGAATTAATAAAATAAGATTTATCTTTTTCATATCAACTATATTTATAAGTTAATTTTAATAACCGGGGTTTTGTGTTAATTCAGGATTTGCTCCAATATCTGATGCAGGTATTGGGTACAGATCAAATTTACTATCGACTGATTTTCCTTCAGCGACACCACCTTTCCATGCCCATAAATAATCAGTGTTACTGAATTTCCCAAATCTTACCAGATCAGTTCTTCTGTGAGCCTCCCAAAGCAATTCTCTTGCTCTTTCGTCAAGGATAAAATCGAGAGTAAGTTCACCAGCGGTAATGTTTCCATTCTGGTCGCCATATGCTCTTTCTTTTAGTGCATTGATATAGCCAAGAGCTGTAGCTGCATCACCTCCGCTGCCACCTCGCAGGTATGCTTCTGTATACATAAGATAAGCATCAGCTAAACGGAAGAGTGGAAAATCGGTATCAGGGAAAGTCAGATCTGATCCTGTTACACCAGCGGATGTAACATTTTTAAATTTAGTTACAGCATATCCCTCGGTAAATTCAAACACATCAGCAATCTCAAGTGATTGTCCGTCAGAATGGAACATTCCGCGATCATCTGAGCTGAATTTTTCAACCGTATATGTATAATCCGGTACACCCAGGTACAGTTTTATTTCGTATTGTCCGGGTTCTGAAATAGCAATATTATCACCACCTTCGGATAATATTCCATCTGCACCGGTATCACCATAGTTAAGACCCCAGTCATCATTCGCCCTGAATTTGATTTCTCCTGCTGAAAGATCTACAATAAGTGACCAGACATCATTATCAACATCATAGGTCATATCCTGATCTGAATCCCATCCGTTTGGAGTTGCAGACCCGATAACGCCCCAATCTGTTTTCAAAAAACTATGGGTTAGTCCGCCCAGATCAACATTAAGTTTATAATATCCGGCATCACCTGCAACAATATTTGCGCCGTTTAGTTCCAGGGTGCCATCAGCACCATCATCACCGTAGTTAATATCCCAGGCGGGTCCATCGGTATATTTAAACTGGTTATCTGCATCGGCGAAATAGAGATACCCTTCGTAATTATTATCACTGTTAACAGAAGCAAGAACTGTGTTCGTGTTTGAAGGATCCCAACCCTGGTGTGCCCCGGGTACATATATTACGGGGTAGTCAGCTATCCCTTTTATATTTGCAGGTGCGCTTTTCAGATTGTCAACATTGAGGAATTTACCTACAAGAGCTTTGGTTGTTCTTAAACCGCCCCAGCCACCATCAATACCGAATTCAGCTGGATCCATTGTCCCACCTACTGCGGCATGGATAATAAAGGTTGTTCCTCCCCATGTTCTCGTGTGTATACCGTCAAAAGTTACCGGAAAGATCACTCCTTTAGCGTTATGGTTATCAGCCAGGAACAGATTGTCATATGTTGCTTCCAGTTCGTATCCGGCAGAAGTAACCTTATTGCAATATGTAATACATTCGGTATATTTAGCAGTGTTTATGTAAACTTCAGCATTCAAATATAGTTTTGAAAGAAGCATCCATACAGCAGCCTGATCAGCTCTGGCGTATTCATTTGCTTTTGCTGCCACCAAATCGTCTTCGATATCAAGCAATTCAGATTCTATGTAACTATACAGGTCTGCCCTGCTTATTTGTTCAGGGAAGAAACACCCCACCTTATCGTCTTCGGTAACAAATGGCACACTACCGAACATATCCAGGGCATGCCAATAGCTTAATGCGCGTAAGAACCGCGCCTCAGCCCTGAATGTTTGAATTTCTGTTTTATAAGCATCGCTGATTCCTCTTTCGGATAGCTTTGCATCAGATGATTCCCTGATAAATTCATTACATAATGATATTTGATAAAATATCCGGTAATACAAGTTTGTAATGAATTCGTTGGAAGAAGACCAGTCTTGCTCGTGAAAGTCTCTTAAATTACCATCATTCCAGGCAATTATTGCCTCATCAGTAGGTATTTCCTGGGCATACCAGACGGCCCTCAGATATTGGCCGAACCCTTCATCAAGACCACTAAGGTCGTTGTTTCCATGGGGTCCTTCTTGTCCGCTTACAGAAAGCCCTGCATATAACTTAGCCAGAACCTGCCGGTAAGATGCCGGATTATCGTACACGGAGGCTGAAGTTACGATATCATCATCCAGTGGAACGGTATCCAGGTCTTTTGTACAGGAAGCAAATGCTAAGAATGCGGCAAATACTGTAACAATATAAATTCTTAATTTTTTAGCTTTCATATTTTTGTAGTTTTAAAATTCAACACTTACTCCAAAGAGGAAATTTCTTGGCCGGGGGTAAATATTGTTGTCAATACCATTACTTACCTCAGGATCCAATCCTTTATATTTCGTAATTAAAAACAGATTCTGAACAGTTGCATATAGCCTTAAGTTTGAAACACCCTGAATTATTTCAGGAAGGTTATATCCAAAAGTCATATTATCCATTCGCAGGAATGAGCCATTTTCCATATAATAATCAGAAAAATACTTTGGATTACTAAATTTCGAGTCAAGTACGCTTGAAGTAACATTGTTTAAATAACCGACTGAATTATACATTCCGCTGTAAGTTCCGTTATTTGAATACACGTTATTATATACATAATTGCCCAGGTTTATCCTGCCTGCAAAACTAAAATCGAAGTTTTTATAGCTAAAAAGTGAAGAGAATCCCATAAAAACATCGGGTGCAGCCTTCTTATAACGGTATCTGTCGTCAACCGTTGACTCGTCGTCATTGTTAAGATCAACATATAATCCTTCAACCGGGTTTCCATCTTCGTCATATACCTGTTGATATACATAAAATGAAGATGCGGGATATCCGACACTGTGAATTTGAATATTATTTCCTACTCCTCCGGATATGCCCCCGGTAAACACTCCGAGGTATGTGGGATCATCAGTTGCAGTAAGCTTAACAATCTCGTTTTCATTATAGGAAGCGTTAAACCCAATTTCCCATACCATATCGGTAGTTGAAATTACTTTGGCATTAATTGAAAATTCAACTCCCTGATTTACCAGATCCCCAACATTTGTTAATATCTGGTTGGTAAGGTTTGTTCCTGCCGGAACCGGTATGAAGTTAATCAGATCGTTTGTTTCCCTGTAATAAAGATCGAAAGCACCTGATATTCTGTTCCCCAATAAACCATAATCTAATCCGATGTTATAGGTTGTTGTTTCTTCCCATTTGATATTTGCATCATATCCTTCAGGCCTGAGAGTAGTAACAAAAACATTCCCAAATTGATATTGGGCATTATCCTCGCTATAGGTGTACCTGGCAAGGTATGGATAATCATTGTTTGAAATATTTTGCTGACCGGTAATACCCCAGCCCAATCGTAATTTCAGATTTGAAAACAGGTCAAGGTCTTGCAGGAAAGATTCCTTGTTTATATTCCATGCAATTGCTGCCGACGGGAAAAGCCCCCATCTGGTATCTTCCGAAAACCTTGAAGAGCCATCCTGACGTAGTGTAAAAGTAAGCAGGTAACGGTCTTTTAAGACATAATTTAATCTACCGAAGAAGGAAACCAGGTAATTTTCAGTTTCATAGTCGGTGTCCTCATTAATTTCTGTTTTAGCCACATTTGTTGAATATGTTGTTCCTTGTCTCCAGAAATGTTGCCATGAATATCCGGCTGTAGCATCAATCCTGCTATCGATGGATTCAAAGTTTTTCACATAGTTAAAATAGAAATCTAACAACTGATTCTTCTTGCTTTGAGTATAAACCCTGTCTTCACCTCCTCCGGTTAATGCATCGTACGACCATGAAGCATTTTCCGGAACAAAAACAGACCCATCACTTTCAGAAATATCATATCCAAGGTTTAAATTAGCTTTCAATTCCGGGAGAAAGTGAAATTTGTAGTCAACCTGAATATTCCCCAGGCTTCTCATAACAGTTGAGTTATCATCTCTCATATTTAACATGGCAACCGGATTAGAAGTTGCAATTGTTATTGGATCACCATTTGGTTGTGTCCATGTAAAGTATCCTCCATAAGGACTGCTTGCATCCTTGACCGGTTGTGTCGGGTCGAAAGCAACAGCCGAACCTACAGCTCCCTGATTTGCAAAATTATTCTGGATGTACATCCCTTTAGCATTCAGGTTAATCTTTAGATGATCATCCAGGAAGCTGGGACTAACGTTTAATGAACCGGTTGTCCTGTTAAGTCCTGAAGTCATAAGAATACCGTTTTGATCGGAGTAACCGATAGAAGCACGGAATGGGAGATCTTTTACTGATCCTGTTGCACTTATGTTATGATCATGACTTATCGAGGTCTGAAAAATTTCATCCTGCCAATTTGTATTTTCAGCGCCCAGCAGATCAGTAGCATTTTGGTTACTGCCAAACTGTTCCTGCAAAAGTGTGCGGTATTCATCAGCATTTAAAATATCAACCTCGCCAGATCTTGTCCCAATGGATATGTTACCATCGTAATTTACAGTGAATGGGCGATTCTTTTTACCTTTTTTCGTTGTAATAATTATCACCCCGTTAGATGCTCTGGACCCAAAAATTGCAGTTGCAGAAGCATCTTTTAAAACGGTAAAAGTTTCAATATCATTAGGATGAATAGTGTTCAATGGATTTCTCATCCCTGAAATACCATCATTGTCAACCGGTATTCCATCAATTACGATTAGTGGATCGTTACTGGCTGAGAGTGATGATCCTCCTCTGATCCTGATGGTTGTTTCGGTACCCGGTGCTCCACCTCCATTTGTGATCTGAACACCGGCAATTTTACCGGTAACCAGTTCCTGAGGCGATGTTATGGCACCTTTGTTGAAATCGTCAGTGTTGATAGCTGTAACTGATCCGGTAGCATCTTCTTTGGCTACAGTACCGTAACCGATTACTACCAGTTCCTTTACACCAATGGCATGGGGCTCAAGACTAACATCAATTACTGACTGCCCTGAAAAAGCAACTTCGTTGCTCTGATAACCTATATATGAGAAAACCAGTACATCACCAGAAGTAACATTGATCTGATATTCTCCATCAAGGTTTGTGGCGGTTCCTCTTGTAGTGCCTTTAATCACGATTGTTGCACCTGGCAATTCCCCGCCGGTTGATGCATCCGTGACTTTACCTGTAACCGTTACCTCCTGTGCATTGAGAGAAAAAGTTATTAACAGGAAAATGAACGGAAAAAGCAGATTTCTCCATAAACTTGATTGTTTCATAGAAATTTAATTTAGTTTATTAACAAATGGTTAATTTTTAGTTATTTTTCTTCAAAATTAAGTTAAAAACATTAATATAAACCACTAAAAACCAAATATTTACCGCAAACGTTTCCGCAAACGTTTGAAACAAGAGTTTTACATGTACCAGGATAAAAACAAATGGTTTTTTCATAGTCAGATGCTTCAATTTGTTATATTGAAATTATAGTAACGGGAGAATTAGGGATTATTATCAGAAAGGATTATATTTAGAGGGAATAT
>JADFUQ010000206.1 GCA_015222065.1 Bacteroidota bacterium | reverse complement strand
GGTCTGAATGTACCATCATCAAAGCCGGGCATGATTCCCCGTGAAGATACAAGCATAACCGAATTAAAGATTGGGGACGTGTTGAGCACATCGGCAAATGTTGATGTACTGCCAAAAAACTGCGTTTCCAGACCGGGATCATCATATGCCTTTACCATAAAATGTTCGATAAGTTTTGCAAACTCTGCCCGGTTTACTTTTTTATCGGGCTGGAAACTTCCGTCAGGATATTTTTCAATAATTCCAACCTGAAGGGCCTCTTCGATAAATGACCGGGCCCAATGGTTATCCGGTACATCTGTGGCAATCGCCTCAGGACCTTTTTCTTCTTCCTTTTTACCCATGACGCCACTGTCAGGTGCTCTGTATTGTACAGATTCAAGACGTTTAGATTTACGGAATATTTTCTCCAGGGGAAGTTCGGTGACAAATAGTACAGCGACATCTGACCGTGTTACTTCTTTCTGCTTGGCAATTTTTTGTAACACAGGACTCTGCCCGGCCACCGCGGCCTGGTATTCAGCCAATTCTTTAATGGCCAAACTCGCTTTTACATTTGTATTGTCAATTTCCAGTATTTTCTGAAAGGTTGTCTGGGCTGGTATATACTGACCCCATTCTTTATAAGCCACACCCATATGATAAAGAGCATCCATACGAACTTCTTTTTTATCAAAACTTGATTTGGAATCATCGATATCATCGAGTGCACTCTCAAATTCATCAATTGCGTCCTCATATTCACTTTGAGCCGAATACCATCTTCCTTGTGCAACCATTGCCGGAACCCAGTCACCATCTTCACTTAGTGACGTATTTATATTTTCATCTGCCTGGGCAAAATTTTTCTGTTCAATCTCGACAATAGCGATACCTTCATATGCAGGGGCAAAATTTGCCTTTAAACTCTTTGCTTCATTAAACTCTCTCAAAGCATTTGTCAGATCATCCTTTTCCAGATACTTCTTTCCCTGAGTATAATGATATTCGGGAGTGTCTAAATGGGACTCTGCTTTTCGTTCCTTTGGTCCACTGCAGGCGCTAAAAAAAACGAAAACAAAAATCAGGCTAATTATAGATAATTTTTTTATCATGAAATAATCCTCCACTCCTAAAGATATTATATTTATTTAATTTTTCATACAATTAATACCGTTTAAGTAGAAAAGATAATTGATTATAAATCAATATCCGATCCAGCATTAACGCACCTTAATCTAATATAATCATTACCTTACACTGTTCCATAAAGTTCAAATTTTTGGCAGCTGCAATAACCATCTGAGCATCAGGATTAGTTATCACGACATCGGTCCGATTTGTACCCGCAGCTTTAATCCCATTGATAATCAACGGACTATCTGTGACACGTTCATTTGTTCTTGCCCGGTTTACATCCTTTTCATAACCAACCACACCTATCTGAACCGCATATTCCCGGCTCACATAACCACTGCCATAAACTTCATTCCCCTGTTCATCGAGAACTCTGGGAGCGATAGCCGGTCGCAATCCTGTCCCTCGCGCATCAATAATCAGTCCGGTAAAAACACCACTCTGTTGTGGTAAAAAGGAGGGATCAATGGGAAAATTTTGACCCGGCATCATAACCCCACCCTGTTGTCCCGGTAATAAGGCATCCATCAGGATTCCGCTTAATGGAATTTCAACGTCAACCTCGACATCACCTGTGCTCATATAACGGGTGGCGGCAACCTTAAAATTGCGGACAATTCCTGAAACCTGCGTATTAATTACATCACTGGCAATCATTGCATTTTCAACGGTAGTTTCCGAATTGATTGACATCCCCTTTACTGTTTCCAGTATATTACGCAGAGCAACTCTTTTTGCCGCTTCCAGGGCACCAGCACGCTGGGCGGCTAATGGCATTTTGGGATTTGGGGCACCAATACCTGTCGAACGAATAATCTGATCCTGCCAGTTTATAGTTCCTGAGTTGGCCACCTGCTGGTAAACTTGAGCATTTAAACTCAATAATAACATAAACGAAACTACAAGAACACAAATAATAGCTTTCATACGGGCCTCCATTAAGGTTTGTATACTCAATTAAATTTCGATTTTATTACAATTTATTAACCACAGAATATAGTCCACGAATTTCACGGATTTTTTCTTTTCTGGTTACGACGCTCTGCGTCGTAACCATCTCTTATCTCCACACTCCGTTCCGACGCAGAGCATCGGAACGAGATATGCTACAATTAAAATATAAATATAATCTTTGTCAACTCCGTGTATATCCGTGGTAAAATATTTAGTAATAATTAATATATGAATGAACTAAAATTCAGTGATGCCGGTCACCTGAGTGGATTTTAAAATCAGGATTGTGACCTGCGTCTCTTTGTATAGAAAATTACAAGCTGAGCGGGAGACGGGAATTGAACCCGCGACGTCCAGCTTGGGAAGCTGACATTCTACCTCTGAATTACTCCCGCAGATCTTTATTTTTTTGATATAACTTAAAAAATTTAGAGGAGGTGTGCATTAATGTCAAGGAAAAAGATTTAAGTCTGGCTACGCCGTTCTACGTCGTAGCCAGACTTAAATCTTTATTTGAGCAAAACCATTTTCTTAACCGCTCGAAATTCACCCGATTTAATCATATTGTAGTACACACCACTGGGAAAAGCCCCGGCATCCCATTCAACTGAATGATACCCGGCCGGTTGCCTCTCTGAAACCAGGGTTATCACCCGCTCACCCAGAATGTTATAGATGATCAGATCAACCTGACCAGCAACTGCCAACTGCCAGCTAATAAGTGTACTGGGATTGAATGGATTGGGATAATTTTGCTCCAACTTATAGGTGAACGGAATAACTTCTTCTTCTCCTGGTATATCAGCAACTTCTTCACTCCTTTTCAATACCCAATTTTCCGGATCCAGTTCGATTTCAGCAGGATTCAAATCTGTAACCAGTTGGAATGATTGGATTCGTTTATCATTCCACACCGGCACCGTATCTTTTGCTACACCGGGAAATTCCATGATCATCACATCCAGCGGCATGGTAAATACTTCCTCTGACCCGGAAATTTCCTGTACTTGCTCAATGGTGAGATCGATAACATAGTGATCGTCAACCTGCTCATAGGTCCAGCTGTATTGATATTTTGGATACCCCATGCCATAAATCCACTGCTGAAAAAACCAATTAAGGCCTGAACCATAATATTGCTCCATTATCGTCTGTAAATCTGAGGTTGTTGCCGATTTATATTTAAACAATGGATTATTTAAGTAGCTCTTTGTAGCGGAAAAGAACAGGCTGTCACCCATAACAAATCGTAACATATGGAGGACCCACGCTCCTTTATTATATACGATATGATCAAATTTAGGATCAATAGGTGGATCTTCGATATATATGGTCTTTCCCAGACCATAATAAGCGATGGCATTCATATAGGTATGATAGCCGTCACTTCCATACAATCTTTCAGCATAGATAGCTTCTAAGTAGGTCGCCCAACCCTCATTCAGCCAAATATGATGAAAATCTGCACAGGTCACCAGATCACCAAACCATTGATGAGCAAGTTCATGGGCAACCACCCAGAAGTTCATAATACCCATACTGGAGACGGTTTGATGTTCCATCGCCCCACCCCATCCAAAATTTGCCATTCCGTATTTCTCCTCAAAAAAGGGATAGGGGACAAAACGATCAGAATAGGTAGCTATCATATCTACTGTATTCTTATAAATTGTCTGGGCATCACCAATTCTTTCCGGATATACGTAATAAATTACCGGCATGGAGTCATTTTCTGCAGTAATATACCACTCTGTATATATTTGATAATTCGATATCGCTAAAGATACCAAATAAGTGGCAATTGGATATTTTTCGTGCCAGTGGAAGGTCCGGGTTTGATTTTCATTTTCAATAAGTGAGATCAGTGTTCCATTTGAAACCGCATACAATTTGTG
>JADFUQ010000205.1 GCA_015222065.1 Bacteroidota bacterium | reverse complement strand
CATATTGAAAACAGATGTAAAACCGATGTTCTTGACCGTGCTGCCTACCTTTTCGAGAAACTGGCAATGCATAAAACAGAGAAAAGAAATGGAGTTTTGTTTTACCTGGCAGTGAAAGACAAAAAATTTGCCATTCTGGGAGATGCCGGGATAAACGAGGTTACGGCTGATGATTTCTGGGAAAATATTAAAGAAACCATGTTCAGTCATTTCAAAGAGGAGGAATTTGCTAAAGGCCTTGAACAAGGAATTGAAATGGCAGGTCAACAACTTAAAGCTCATTTCCCATACCAGTCAGATGATATTAATGAATTATCAGATGAAATATCTTTTGGTAATGAATAGGGAAGAATGGAATAATGGAATAATGGAATAATGGGAAGAAAATAGAAGACTTTATTGAGCATTCCAAAAAAAACTATCTAATGAAAATAAACGGTTTACTAAATTATAAGCACATGAAATATATTATTACTCCATTGTTAGCAATTCTCCTGTTGTATCCGGCAATTGCCCAGGATATACCTGAACGCCCTGTTCCTCCGAGACTTGTTAATGATATGGCTGGTTTTTTCTCGTCGGATAAAGTTGCACAGCTTGAGAAAAAACTGGTCTGGTTCAACCAGCAAACTTCCACCCAGATCGCTATTGTAACGGTAAAGGATCTACAAGGTTATGACATTTCTGACTTTGCTTTCAGGCTTGGAGATAAATGGGGAGTTGGACAAAAAGGGTTCAACAACGGAATTGTAATCCTTATTAAACCTAAAACCCCTGAGGAAAAAGGAAGAATATTTATTGCTACCGGTTACGGACTTGAAGCTGTAGTTCCCGATGCGATTGCTAAACGTATAGTTGAGGTGGAAATTCTCCCTGAGTTCAGGAAAAACAATTATTATAAAGGGATAAATAACGCAATAAATACACTTTTTGCCCTTACCAAAGGTGAATTCTCACCAAAAGAATATGCGCAAAAAACATCACAGAAAGAAGCTCCTGCTTTTGGTATCGGGGGATTTTTCCTGTTGATTATCCTGTTTTCAATATTTGGGCGTCTGCAAAGGGCACGGCATTATTCCGTTGGACATAGTGTGCCTTTCTGGACAGCCATGTTCCTGGCCGGATCAGCACGTCCTCGTGGTGGAGGTTTTAGTAATTTCTCTTCGGGAAGCGGTAGTTTTGGCGGATTTGGAGGCTTTGGAGGCGGAGGTTTTGGTGGCGGCGGTGCAGGCGGCAGCTGGTAGAACTATAGGAACATAACTTCGCAAATTTACCCTGTGAAATAAAAAGGTAAATACTTTTATAATGAAACCACTAAACCGAAAAATCATAAATTTAACTCCTCATGATACTAATAAGGGAGTATGTTTTTTTTAACTTGCGGATTTCAAGAATAATAAGTAATCAATGCAAATTAAAGTAAATAGAAAAGATACTAAATTTTACCCTGATCCAAGCAGGGTGATTGCCCGCTTTTTTTATACCAATGATGAAAGAAGCACAAATATTATCCATAATGTAATAGCTATGTCAGAAGAAGAAGTAAAAATAGCTATTAGTCAGGTACTGAGGGATTATTCCAAACGTCATAGAAATATTTCGATGATTTTTGAAAAACATTTTAAAAATTTAATACCCTTGTTTAAAAAACTGGATATAAATCCTGATAAGCTTGATTTAACCGGCAAACTACTTATTGGTTCCTTTTTCACAAAAGAATATTCTGTCGAATCAGCAGCTTTTTTTAATCCGTCTATTGTAGAACATCCTGATCAAACAGAATTAATGCCAGGGAAAAAAAGAGTGATTTTAAGCTTCAGGGCAACAGGGGAAGGGCATATTTCCTCAATTGTCTTCCGCCTCGGTATTATTGATCAGGATTATAATCTTAGCATTGAACCTGTCGGTAAAATGTTGGATGAGCCAACACATATTAAAAGGTATGTTTATAGCAAAAAGTCTTTCATAAAGAAGCTGGATGAAATGCAGAATTTTAATTATTTACTGGTTCCTCCTGACTTAATATTAAACAAACTAGATGATGAGTTTACTTACGGAGAATTGAAAAGGATTGTAGAAGAAACAAGAAAATCTTCTCACCTGATCGAATTTAAAGAATTGTTAATCAATCGAATAATGTGGCTGGCTTCATCACATTATGAAATTGAATTTTCTCTGGATACGGCCATTTCTGAAAGGGTTATTTTTCCCGTTTCTGAAACCGAAAAAAACGGTATTGAAGATGCACGGTTTGTTAAATTCACGGATGATAACGGTGAGATCATTTATTATGCAACATATACTGCTTACGATGGTAATACTATTTTGCCTAAGCTACTTGAGACCAGGGATTTTTATCATTTTAAAATCTTACCCCTACATGGTGAAATTGCAAAGAACAAAGGAATGGCGATGTTTCCCAGGAAGATCAATGGGAAATATGCCATACTTTGCAGACCGGATGGGGTAAATAATTATATTGCCTTTTCAGATGATATCCATATCTGGCACAATGCCAAACTTATCCAAAAACCTAAATATCATTGGGAATTCCTTCAAATCGGGAATGCGGGATCTCCCATTGAGACTAAAGAAGGATGGTTGATCATAACCCATGCAGTTGGTCAAATGAGGGAATATGTTCTTAGCGCCAGTTTGTATGAACTTGATCATCCTGAAAAAGAAATAGGGAGATTAAAAACTCCCTTATTGATACCAAATGCTGAAGAAAGGGAAGGATATGTGCCTAATGTACTTTATTCTTGTGGTTCAATTATTCATAATGATAAGTTGATTATTCCATATGCCATATCAGACTATGCTTCTACTTATGCAAGTATTAATTTAGAGGAATTGTTAAACGAACTGAAAAATTCAAAATAATTTTGCATTTAAAACCTTCTTGTAAACATCCAGATATTCTTCTGTCATTTTTTTACGGGTAAATTTTGAAGAAACCCATTCGTTGCAGTATTTTCTATCAATGAATTTAATATTATTCATCGCTTCCACTGCCTGTTCAATAGTATTAACCAAAAATCCGGTTTTCCCATCAAGAATTAATTCCGGCATAGAGCCTTTGTTAAATGCTATAACAGGAGTTCCACAGAACATTGATTCAACGATACTCAACCCGAAAGGTTCCTCAAAACTAATCGGATGCAAAAGGGCATAAGCCTTTCCCAGCAGTTCATTCCGTCTCTCAGCTCCTGAATTTCCAACATACACAATATCATCATTATTGATAAATGGTTTTATCATAGTGTCAAAATAATCCTGATTCTGAATTAATCCTGAAATTATAAGTTTTCTTCCCGATTGTTTGGCAATCTGAATAGATTCATAAGTTCCCTTTTCCGGATGGATTCTGCCGAAAAACAGCAGATAATCTTCTGATTCCGGCACGAAAGTAAATTCATCAGTGTTAATACCGTTGTAAACAGTTGCAGTATAATCAAGTTCCGGACTTCGGTCAGAGTTACTGATAGAAACGTAAAAGCCGGTATTATTATATTTCTTATAGACAGGCAGAATTTTAGGGGAAGAAAAGCCATGGATAGTAGTTACCATGGGGGTCTTGATCAAATGCGAATAGCTTAAAGGAAGAAAGTCATAATTATTATGTATCAGGTCAAATTTGTCTGCTTGTTCCATAATGTGACTGATATGAAGGCATTCCCAGACTTTGGGATCAAGATCAGCACTATCTGAATAAGGATGTTCGCAGACATATTCCAGTTTACCTTTTGTAATAGAATCACCTGTTGCAAATAAGGTTACATTAATACCTTTTTCAATTAACCCTTCAGCAATATTTGAAGCTACCTGTTCCCACGGGCCATATTTTCCCGGAGGAGTTCTCCAGGCAATTGGTGATAAAACAGCAACTTTCACTCGATTAACTTTATGTTATAAGATTATTGTATAATTTTTTATATCGTCTGTTTTTAGAACTTTCATATTTTAATTATCCTCTTGTGGTAAACAAGGTGGTTCATGAGGGCTTTATACTACAATGCATCCCGTGAATTATTCAAACAATGATCTACAAGAGCTTCCAGGTTTGTTGTTCCCATGCACATTACTTTGTCAGCACCACCCCAGTAGATTTTAACACTACCATCCTTTTCGGGAACGGCACCACAGGTAAACACTACATTGGGCACATAACCTGTAATCTCATAAATTTCTTCAGGTTGTAAAATCCATTCATCACCTACGGCAATGATTTTTGAAGGGTCTTCAAGATCATGCAAAGCTACTCCTAAACGATAAACGCTGCCACTCATGGTAGGGAATACTCCGTGGTAAATATTTAACCAGCCATGGCTGGTTTTTATCGGAGGTGCTCCGGGACCTATTTTCATTTCATCCCAATGATATTGAACCGGCTTCATAATTAATTTTGATTCTCCCCAATACTTCAGGTCAGGTGAATAAGAAATCCATATAGACCATGGTGATATCTCTGAGTGCGGACGATCAAGTCTTGCATATAAACCATCAAATTTTTCAGGGAAGATTACAACATTCCGGTAATCAGCTTCGGTGATAAGAGAAAAACGTTCAATGGATTTAAAATCCCTTGTTTTTGCAAGTCCTATTCGTACGCCATATCTGGAATAGGCACTATAAGTAATGAGGTATTCACCATCAAGGAAAATAATTCTTGGATCTTCCACACCATACTCCTCATATTTCCTGAAAACACCTTTGGTAGCAGGAGTCATGAAAGGTTTATCATGTACCCGGAAATTATAACCATCGTCACTTTCTGCCAGGCCCAGTATGCTTCTGCCATTGAGCTTATGGGATCGGAAAATCATAATATACCTGTCATTGAATTTTATTACACCGGCATTATGTACTGTCTCAACCGGATAAGGCACATCATCCTTTGTAAGGATCGGATTATTATCATATCTTTTTACTAATGCATTCATTAATTTTATTTATGAAATTCTTCAAATGCCTGAAGTACTGTTAAATGAGAAATTAAATAGGCTAGTGAACTTTCGGCACCTTCGTTGCGGTTTATACCATAGTTTTCAAGACCATCGCAACAACCTTTAGTTGTGAAATCAAACAAGCTAATCCTAAGATCATTTTCACCCAAAAACCACATAAACGAAGTGAATAATTTATTCAGGTATTCTTTATCTTTTGTCAAATGAAAAGCCTGATGAAACATTAAAACCATAGCCATAGCATCTATTGGTTGTTGTGCAAACATGGAACATTCTCCATCTTTTTTATACCATTTTTCATTG
Source organism: Bacteroidota bacterium (assembly GCA_015222065.1). Taxonomy (GTDB): domain Bacteria; phylum Bacteroidota; class Bacteroidia; order Bacteroidales; family VadinHA17; genus JADFUQ01. The sequence goes on along the minus strand of JADFUQ010000205.1, from coordinate 19,752 downwards.
CCAACAATAGAAATATAGCCGTCTTTAAATGTGACATCTGTTAAAAATTTCATGCTTTCCATCGCAATCCCGGCAATTTTATCGTCATTAAGTATTTCTGCTGAATGTATAAGCGCAAGGGGCAATATACCATTATCATAAGTCAATAATAATTCAAACCATTTCCAGCCGGTAGAACTATTTTCCTCATAATGTTTAACCAACTTATAGGCAAGATTCCTTAATCTTTCGGTCATTGAATCATCAGATGGATTACTCCGGAGGTAATAACAGATACCTATTATAGTATTAGCAATACCTCTTACAGATTGAAGTTTTTCAAAATTTGGTGATGCATTAAAGAAAAGAGAACTTCCGGTTTGGTAATAGGCATCATTAGGTGAATTTCCAAGCAGGTATCCGAGTGCCCAGATGGTTCTTCCAAAAGCATCTTCCGAACCTGCTTCATCAAGAAAGTTCCGGTTAAAGCTGAGAAAGTTCCTGAATGTTCCGTCTTTGTTTTGCATATATAGAACATAGCTAATATAGGTATAGGATAATTCAAGGGCCCGGGAATCTTTTTTTATACTATTTGCCATTAGTGTCATAAGCAAAGCTCTTGCATTATCATCCAGACAGTATCCTTCTTTCAAATTTGGAATACCAAATTTTGCATGTTGGAAGATACCTGTACTATCAGTTAATCTATTAATATGAACAAGTGAAAACGGAGGAAGGATAGACGGATCAATTATGGTTTCTTTTTTTTCAAATACTTCTGGCTTCTCGCTCACAATTTTTTTAGCAAGTGCAACATATTTTTCCCCTGTTTCAACCCATGTTATTTTTCTGCCATAATCATACGCTTTCTCTCTAAGCTCTTTCAATAACTCCGGTTTATCCAACAATTCTATAAGAATAGTTGAAAGTTCATCCGAATCATTAAAGTTAAAAAGCTTTCCTCTTCCTTCAGCCAATAATTCTGATGCATGCCAGTAAGGCGTTGAAATAACAGCCGAACCAACGCCAACTGCATAAGAAAGAGTACCACTGGTAATCTGGGCTTCATTCAGGTAGGGTGTAATATAAATATCAGATGCGGATAAATATTTAAATAACTCTTTTTGATTAATAAATTTATTCAAAAACATAACATGGTTTTCCACCTTAAGGCTTTTGACTAAACGTTGAAGATAAATTCGGTATTCTTCGCCGGAATACCGTATAACATTTGGATGTGTTTTTCCCAGGATTATGTATAATACTTCAGGATGGTTTTTAACAACTTTTGGTAATGCTTTTATTACCGTCTCAATTCCTTTATTCCGGCTAATAAAGCCAAATGTAAGTAATATCTTTTTGTTTTCGAGTTTAAATTCATTTTTGGATTGGCGTTGGTTAAACTGAAGGTCCGGCACGCCATGTTCAATAAAAGTAATTTTTTCTTTTGGTATATTGTAGATACTTATCAGAAATTCAATAGCCTTATGGCTCATTACAACTATCTTATTGGCCATTTTACATATTTCCTGCAGTATGAGTTTCTCATCGTAAGAAGGGGTCTTGACGATGGTATGGAGAGTCACGACCATGGGTATCTTAAGCATGTGAATAAAAGGAAGGATATATACACCATGTTGCCCGCCAAATATACCGAATTCATGTTCAAGAACACAAAGGTCTGCACCGCTGAGATTTATAAATTTTGCTGCACGTAAATAGTCTCGTTGATGTTCCTGCCTGATGGTCAGTTTTACTTCTTCAGGATAATTATAACTTTGTTCATGATCATTCATGGCTACAACGAATCCTTCGTTCAAACTCGTTTCTATTTCATTATTTTTTACCATGAAATTGAACAGGTTCCTTGTAAAGGTACCAATACCACATTCCCGCGGCGGATAGGTTCCTATATATGCAAATTTCATAATGAATTAAGATTTTGTTCAAAAAAAAGTGATTGTTACAAAAATAAAAAACCGTCCCGGGGACGGTTCTCAAAATATTAATTACTGTATGCTATTTTGTCTTTTCCCACTTTTTTTCCTTAGTTTCCTTTTTTCCCTTAGTTTCTTCCGGTTCTGAATCAATATTCTCATCTACCAGAATACGGCCACAATATTCACATACGATAACTTTTTTTCTTGATTTGATATCAAGTTGACGTTGAGGAGGAATTTTATTAAAACAACCACCACAGGCGCCTCTTTCTATAGCAACCACTCCAAGTCCGTTTCTGGCATTCGACCTAATCCTCTGGTACGCCGAAAGAAGGCGGGGTTCAATCTGATCATGGATCGCTTCAGACTTTTTAGTTAGATTCTCTTCCTCCTTTTTAGTATCGGCAATAATATCATCAAGCTCTGATTTTTTTTCTTTCAGATCATTTTGCCTTTCATCAAGAGTAGAAACAGAGGTTTCAATAATCTCGCCTTTCTCTTTAACCTGCTGTGAAAATTCTTTAATCCGTTTTTCGCACAACTCCATCTCTAGATTCTGATATTCAATTTCTTTAGAAAGCGAATCAAATTCCCGGTTATTCCTTACATTCATTTGTTGATCTTCATACTTCTTTATAAGTTCTTCAGCCTTTTTAATTTCATTCTTTTTTGCCGCTACTGAGTCCTCCATATTCTTAACTTCACCTTTAAAATTATCAACACGAGTTTCAAGACCGGCAATTTCGTCTTCCAGATCCTGAACTTCGAGAGGCAGTTCGCCACGGAGGATTTTTATCTTATCTGTTTGAGAATCTACTTTTTGCAAGTTATATAGAGCTTTTAATTTCTCTTCAACAGTAAATTCTTTTAATTTACCGGCTTTTGCTTTTTCCTGTGCCATATGTTAGAAATAATTTACTGGATTGGTGATGATTCCTGAAAAATGAACTGCAAAGTTAAGATTTTTTTTTGTAAGCAGTTCATAAAAAATATCTTTTATTACCAGTTCACTTTCGTAATGTCCGATATCAACAAGCAGTATTTTCTTATCTGCATCAAAATATTCATGATACTTAATATCAGCAGTCAGAAAAGCGTCAGCTCCGGATGTAATAGCTTTCTTAAGCAAAAATGCACCTGTACCTCCACAAACAGCAACTCTTTTTACTTTTTTTCCCAACAATGATGAATGCCTGATGCATTTTAAATGAAACATTTTCTTCAGGTTAGTAAGAAAGATTGCCTCTTCAGCACTTCCCGGCAATTCACCAATTGCACCCATTCCTGCTTTTAAAAATTCATTATCGAGGGGATAGATATCATAAGCAACCTCTTCGTATGGATGGGCATTTAACATAGCATTGACAATATTTCTTTCCCGGTATTTTGGGAAAATAGTTTCTATACGTATCTCTTTTTCAAAATGCAATTCCCCTTTTTCTCCTATATATGGATTAGAGCTCTCGCTTGCCCGGAAGCTTCCATTCCCATGAAGATTAAAGCTACATTGATCATAATGACCAATATTACCTGCACCTGCATCAAAAAGTGCCTTCCTTACCCTATCTGAATGTTCATCGGGAACAAAGGTTACCAGTTTTTTTAATTCTCCCTTTTTTGGTGAAAGGATTTTTTTGTTTAGCAATCCCAGTTTTTCTCCCAATTTCGTATTTACTCCACCCCATATCCCATCTATATTTGTATGAGCAGCATAAACAGCAACATCATTTTTAATAGCTTTGACAACTATTTTTTCAACATAATTCTTACCTGTTATGCTTTTAAGGCCTTTGAAAATAATTGGGTGATGAGCAATTATAAGATTCGCTTTTTTATTAATTGCTTCATCAATAACCTCTTCAGTAACGTCAACAGTTAACAAAACTGAAGAAACATTATCATTTGGATTCCCAATGATAAGTCCGGAATTATCATATGATTCCTGATACAACAAGGGAGCAAATTCCTCCAATATTGAAGCAACCTCTTTTATTCTCATTTAACCTTAAAAATTCATGAATTATATAATTTTTTAAAATTTGATATGATTGTTTTATAGTTTCCTAAATCATTGATAGTTACAGTACGAGAATAATTTTCAGAAATAAATTTAAAATTTCGAATATCAAATGATAAATAATAAAGTTAAGTATGATTTACAGTAATTTTTACATTTTTTATTTAACATTCGACATTTATTATTTAAATGGTGAATTTTCACGTTTATCTCTATATTCCCTTGTCTGACCGGCTATGCTGGTCTGCCCGTCAGGAACAGGCGGGCATTATTCCATTATTCTAAAATAACTACATAATTCCTGAAGAACCATATTTATGAATACGTCAGGTTAACTTGTTGATTATTTATTTCCCCTAAATATCTTCCTTAATCTCAATCAATAATTCCCTGATTTCTTTAAGTGATTTAACCACCTCAAAATTATTATTTGTATCCTCTTTATTCTCTCTTAGTTTTTTCTTTACTCCCTTCAGTGTCATACCACGTTCTTTCACCAGATAGAAAATAATATGAAAATTATCAACGTCTTTTTGAGTAAAAAACCGGTTGCCCTTTTTGTTTTTTTTAGGCTTAATAATGTCGAACTCCTTTTCCCAATATCTGATCAATGATGTATTTACATTAAATAAATCAGCCACTTCGCCTATTGAGTAATAGAGCTTTTCAACTTTCTTTTCTTTATACGGCATAGTAGAAAAGTTAAAATAACGAGAAAACAAAGCTAAACTGATTAATTCACAAATTAATCAGAAAGAAAAAAGATAAAAGGATAAAGACAAAAACACTAATAACATAGCATGTTTGATAGACGATTAAATTTTTTATAAAAAAGTAATCTGAATTTCTTATGTAAATATTTCACTTTTAACTTTTTACTTTTGTCTTTTATCTTCTGCATGAAATAATGCAGGCTAATTTAATAATTATAATTCAACCTTCAAGGATTTTTATTCATTTCACCAAAACAATACAGATACCCATCTCTTGAGGCAACATAAATTACTCTGTTATAAACGATTGGAGTAGCCTCAAAGCTTGATTCCCAAACATCAAGCAGTTTGAAATTCAGATCCTGATCATAACTAAAAAGAAATACTCCATTGTAACTAGCTGCAATTAATCTGTTTTTTGTAAAAATAGGTGTGGAAATAGATGGACCAATTTGATGCTTATACACAAGCTTTGGAGTAGAAAAAGTGGTTAAACTATCCGGTCCAAGAATAAGGGAATCTTTAATTAAGGATTCATGGTCAACTACATACAGGTATCCGTCAATGCCAGAAAAAGCTGCTAATCCTACACTCTCTTTACTAACATACCGGTCATTTATTCCTACCGACCCGATCACTCCTCCCTCCCAACTGACAAAATCATTATTTTCAACAGTGAAAAACCATACAGCAGCATCTTCAGGTTTATTTAACGGATTTAGTTTCAACACACCACCTTTACCTTTAATATATTGTTTTTCAACTGAAACAAGAATACAACTGTCACCTGTAACAATTGCCGATCCGTCCAAATCCGATCCAATATAATAATCCCAATCCAGTTCTTTAGTCTTCAAATTATAACCCCATACATGTCCTGATCCTGAAGCAATATAAATATGATCATTCAGCAGACTGGGAGAAGATTCGGTGACAACATTATATTTATGGTCCAAAACATCTTTTTTCAGATATAGTTTTCGTTCCTGAATTATTTTAGGCTGTAACATACTGTCTGTCCAGCGGGCATTCCGGTAATCGGGATCAAAAACTGTGAACAACGAATTTTCAAGACCAATATATGCTGTATCATTAATAATAAGAGCCGATCCGTCAACATCACGACTATAGCTATCCATCCATTTGCTATCAAGTCTCCATAATTCCTCACCGTTAAAATATGATATTGCCCTGTAGCTTGGGATATGTTTTGAATCCAGGTAATTCTCTACACCAAGGCGACTACCCTGAAGAATTATATATTTATCACGCAAATTATCAGCTTTTTTATTCACCCAAATGGTTCCGGTTCCCTTCACCACATCATCAAATTTATATTCCCATACGATCTTGCCTGATGCAGCATTTATCTTTTTCAAATTGTGGTCGTAAGCTCCCTGAATAAGATAAAGCAGTGAATCCTCCCTGACAAGAAGTGGTTGTCCTGTCCATCCTGCTCCTTTCCATTTTTTTGCTCCTGTTTTCCGGGATATAACAGTCTCACCTTCTCCAAGATACAACTTCCATATAACATCCAATCGCGAAGGAGCTTCATTACCATAGTAGTTTCGTTGCTCATTCCCGAGGAAAGTAGGAATAAGCACTTTGACATGAGAAACAGTATCAGAAGAAAAAGAATCAATTTGACAGGATGTATCTATGTTTAAACTATGGTAAGTAGAAAAAAAAATCGGGTTTCCAAGATTAAACCCGATTGATAAAAGAACAAGATATATTTTTATCAGCATATTATTCCATATTGACTAATCAAAAGTTTGTCCGCTTTTCATTGATATTTCTATCATTCTGTCATACTCTTCTGCAGTAAGGTCATTATAAAAATAATTAATTGGATTCACTCTTTTATGGTTTTTATGTACTTCGTAATGAAGATGTGGAGCGGTTGAAGTTCCCGAACTTCCAACAAATCCAATTACATCACCGCGTTTAACTTTCTGCCCTTTCTTAACATTAAAACTGGTCATATGAGCATAAAGTGTTTCAAAACCATATCCATGATCTACTACAATATGATATCCAAATCCTCTTTTTGAACTTTTTACTGAGAGAATTTTACCATCACCTGTAGCATAGATCTCTGTTCCTCTTGGAGCAGTAAAATCTATTCCATAATGAAATTTAGGTATCTTATAAATTGGGTGCATCCTCATACCCCAGCCGGAAGCTGTCCGTCTCAGATCTTTATTCGATATAGGTTGAATTGCCGGAACAGACGCGATCATATCTTCTTTGTTCCTTGCCAGCTCTATCAAATCATCATATGATCTTGATTGAATATACATCTTTTTTCTAATCTTATCGAGTGCCTTAGCTGTTTCAATTACGATCTCATCATTTTCAAAACCTTCAAGTTCTGAATACCGGTTAATACCACCCATACCTGCTTCACGTATTGAACCTGATATAGGTTCAACTTCGAAAATTGTACGGTAAATATTATCATCTGTTTCTTCCAGTGTTGATAATACATTATCCATCCTTCCCAACTTTTTCTGCATAAGTTCATACTGGAGAGTCATCTGGTTCAACTCTCTCTGCAATACTTTTTCCTTTGGAGAATCAAAGAAAAGGGCAAATATCACATAATAAACGATTGTTAATAACACACTTGCGAGAAAATAGGAAAGGAACCTGAATATTTTTGCTCTGAAGCTTAGCTGAATTTTATCAAAACGCAGAGATTCGGGATTGAATTTATATTTACTTCTTTTCATATTCTCCTTAATATATTTATTAAAAGGAAAAAAAATTTTATATGGATGCAAAAGTAAGGTAAATAAATTAATTTTACAAGCTCTGAATAAAGGGCTTAGAATTTGAATAAACTTTTAGCTACATACTCCATGACTTCAAACCAGATAAGAGAAGCATTTTTTGAGTTTTTCAGAGAAAAACATCATCATGTCATTCCATCTGCACCAATGGTAATAAAAAATGATCCAACATTAATGTTCACCAATGCAGGAATGAACCAATTTAAGGATATTTTTCTTGGTAATAAAAAGCCAAATAATTTACGAATAGCCAATACACAGAAATGTTTAAGAGTTTCGGGAAAACATAATGATCTTGAAGAGGTTGGACAGGATACATATCATCACACTATGTTTGAGATGCTTGGCAACTGGTCATTCGGAGATTATTTCAAAAAGGAAGCAATTACCTGGAGCATAGAATTCCTGGTTGACAAACTGGGAATTGATAAAAACAGGCTATACGCAACAGTTTTCGAAGGAAATAAAGAGGAGAACCTGGCAAGAGACCAGGAAGCATCTAAATTCTGGACTCAGGTAATTGACAAGGATAGAATAATTGATGGCTCGAAAAAGGATAATTTCTGGGAAATGGGTGATACCGGTCCATGCGGTCCATGCTCAGAGATTCATATTGATTTACGAAATGATAAAGAGAGAGAAAAAATAAGTGGTAGAAGTCTTATCAATAAAAATCACCCTCTTGTCATCGAATTATGGAATCTTGTTTTTATCCAGTATAACCGGAAAGCAGATGGTAATCTTGAGATCCTTCCGAAAAAACATGTAGATACAGGATTGGGATTCGAAAGATTAAGTATGGTAATTCAGAAAAAGCAGTCAAATTACGATACAGATATATTTCAACCTGTTATACAGGAACTTTCCAGAATATCTGGTAAAAAATATGGAGAAAAAGATGAATGGGATATTGCACTCAGGGTAGTTGCCGATCATCTAAGAGCCGTATCATTCTCAATTGCTGACGGTCAAATACCATCTAATAACAAGGCAGGTTATGTGATACGACGTATTCTCCGCAGGGCAATCCGTTACGGATACACATTTCTGGGTTTGGAGAATCCCTTTATTTATTTATTAGTTCCCGTACTTACGGAAAATATGGGAAAATCATTCCCAGAATTAAGAAAACAGCATGACCTTATTATAAAAGTGATAAAGGAAGAAGAAACCTCTTTTCTAAAAACGCTTGATTCAGGGATCAGCCTGCTGGACATAATAATGGATACAGCAAAAAAGGATAACAAAAAAGAGGTGTCAGGTAAAGTAGCTTTTAAATTGTATGACACATATGGCTTTCCTCTTGACCTTACTGAACTGATCCTTAAAGAAAAAAAACTTTCAATTAACCACAAAGAATTTGAAAATGAGATGAAAGCCCAAAAAAGCAGGTCAAAACAGGCTTCTATAATTACTACCGAAGATTGGACTCAGCTAAAAGAAGATGATACTGAAGAATTTATTGGATATGATAAACTGGAATCTGATATCTATATTACCAGGTATCGCAAAGTTATTACTAAAGGGAAGGAACAGTATCAGCTTATATTTAATTTTACACCTTTTTATGCTACTGCAGGTGGTCAAATTGGCGATAGTGGCTATATCGAATCAGAAAAGGAAAAGATTCAAATCATTGATACTATCTCTGAAAATGAACTTTCCATTCACCTTACAAAAAAATTCCCTGATTATCCACAAGAGAAATTCCATGCAGTTGTAAATAAAGAAAAAAGACTGTTAACAGCAAATAATCATTCAGCAACCCATCTTCTCCACTATGCTCTCCGGAAAATCCTTGGCAACCATGTTGAGCAAAAAGGATCGCTGGTTACCCCGGATCATCTCAGATTCGATTTTTCTCATTTTCAAAAAGTTAATGATACAGAACTTGTGGAAATTGAAACAATGGTTAATTCCCTGATTCGTGAAAATATTGAACAGAAATGTTATAATATTCCGATGGAGGAAGCACAAAATAAAGGAGCTATTGCATTATTTGGTGAGAAATACAGCGATATCGTTAGAGTTATCCAATTTGGTGAATCAATTGAACTCTGCGGAGGAACACATGTTACTGCCACGGGTCAGATCGGCTTTTTTAAAATAACTTCCGAAAATGCTATCGCTGCCGGTATTAGGAGAATAGAAGCTATTACTGCTTTAAAATCCGAAAAATATATCCGTGATCAACTGGAGATCATTAACGAGATCAAGAATACCTTCAAGTCATCCAGGAAAATAATGGACCAAATCCGGGATCTTGTCAAAGAAAACAGTAAAATGTCCAGGGAAATTGAAACCATGGAAAGAAATCGTCTGAAAATTATCAGAAATAATCTCCTTAGCAAAGTGCTGGAAATCAATGGAATTAACTTTATTGCAGAAGTAATTGAAATTAGTTCTGCCGCGGCAATGAGAGATCTGGCTTTTCAAATGAAAAATGAAATGAAAAATCTTTTTCTGCTAACAGGTGCTGAAATAAACGGTAAAGCGAACCTTGCATTAATGATCTCTAATAACCTTGTAAAAGATAGAGGTCTGCATGCAGAAAATATTATTCGCGAAATTGCAAAAAAGATCAACGGAGGAGGAGGTGGTCAGTCATTTTTCGCCACAGCAGGAGGCAAAAACCCATCCGGACTAAACGATGCTATTATCCAGGCAAAGGAAATTGTTTCTGAAATCTCATAACTCAACTCACTCACTTCTCTTACTTTTACATTCTATATTCAAGATTTTACATTCGATATTCTTCCAAAGTGTTACGAGTTTCGGGTTACGAGTTACGAGTTACGAGTTACGAGTTCACTCACTTCTCACCTCTCATCTCTCTTTTCCCTTCTGCCTTCTGCCTTCTGCCTTTCTTCCAACTACCTATAAGTCCGGGTCATTGTTTCAGGAACCAGTATAATAAAGTCTGCTGAACCAATATTTTCCTCTTCTACTTCACCAATTTTTTCCTGAAGCTTTGTCGTAATAGTAACTATTTTCAAATCAGGCTGCTTCTGTAGCAAATACCAAATAATACCCTGATGATTATCGGAATGGTAACTTCCGTTATAATGGATAACCATTTCACCTTCCTGCCGGTTTTCCATGATAAAATGGGCCATAGTAGCATCTTTAGCAGCCTGAGCTTTTGGCAGATTTTCATTTGGGGTGACTCCCATTCCCCCCATTTCCAACATTGATTTATAACATTCAACCTCACTATCGTATGGAACAGGTAATGGATGGAAATAGTTTTTTGCCTCATCAGATAATTCTTCAAGACCTTCAAATCCTTTAGTAAAAACAACTGAAGCATAGCGGCGCGGAATATTGGAAGCTATAAAACGAAGACCGTTCTCTTTTGCAAATACCACAAGCGGTTTATAATCAGTCTTATAATTATTCCACAAGCGCATCTCTTCTTCAAATTTTTTCTCTGATATCTGTCCACCCAGGTACTCGTCCATCAACAGTTGATTATCTGCTTCAAACATTTCTGCTGCCAGAACCAGGTCTTCACCTTCTATATTATACAAGTCCCGGGTAAGCTCATATTGAAGCCAATGGGCAATTGGGTTATCATGTAGCTCGCCAAAAAAAACAATATCAGCCCCTTCCAGATTTTCAAGCATTTTTTGATACTTCACCGGTTTACCTTCACTACTAAAAACACGAAAAGCATGCTTGTCATTTTTAAAAGCCAATAAAGACATACTTATCAACAGGAAGAAAAATGTTTTTGTTTTCATCTGTTTAAAATTTTTTGTGTCGTTTGTTCATACAAAAGACTATCTTTTTTTTATAATTTCAAAATTGAGACTGATCTGAAAAATGGAATAACTCTATTATCCAGAAGAATTTTTAATTATTGATGTGATTTTTGTATCTTTAAGAAGGTTAACTAACAACGTATATGCCCACACGGATATTCGATATATTGGATCATATATTAGAGAATCACCCCAGGGATGATGCCTTTGTCTTTAAAAGGAATGGCAACTGGAAAAAATTCAGTACAGAAAAATATATCGAATTGGTAAACCTTGTCAGTCTTGGACTTATTGCAATGGGCTTTAAAAAAGGTGATAAAATAGCAACAGCAAGTATTAATAACCGGCCTGAATGGAATTTTGTTGATATGGGAATGAGCCAGATCGGTGTGATCCATGTTCCAGTATATCCAACCATCAGCAGGAGAGATTACCAATATATATTCAGGGAAGCAGAGATCAAGCTGGTTTTTATTTCAGATAAAATATTGTATTGCAAAATTCATCCTATAATCAGTGAGGTTGATAAAATTAAGGACATCTACACATTTGACAGGATAAGAGGCAACAATAACTGGTACGAAATTGTAAAACTGGGAAGAAAGAATAAAAATAAACTTGAGGAAAGACTTAAAGAGATAAAACAAAGTATCAAACCGGAAGATTTTACAACACTTCTCTATACCTCAGGAACAACAGGATTTCCAAAAGGGGTAATGCTCTCTCACAGGAATATAATCTCAAATGTTCTTGCCTCCTCAAAACTCCAGCCATTAGGACCAAAACACAAAGTATTAAGTTTCCTCCCTTTGTGTCATATCTTTGAAAGAACATCCAATTACCAGTTTCAATATTCCGGAACCGGAATTTATTATGCTGAAAGCTTCAGAACCATACCTGAAAACCTTTGTGAGACCAAAGCAGATGGATTCACAACAGTTCCAAGACTCCTGGAAAAGGTATATCTGGCAATACTTAACCGTAAAAGTCACTCAAAAGGAATTAAGAAAAAAATACTGGACTGGTCATTACAGATTGCCGGGGAATATCCGCTTAACCATAAACTAAAAGCATCCTATAAGTTGAAAAGAAAAGTTGCCGGTATTCTTGTATTTCACAAATTAAGAAAAGCCTTTGGCGGAAAAGTCCGGTTTATTGGATGTGGCGGTGCTTCTTTGCGAACAAGTGTTGAAAAAGTATTATGGACTGCAGGAATTCCGGTTTTCCAGGGATACGGACTAACTGAAACTTCTCCACTGATCACTCTAAATCATTATCCTCTTGAAAAATCATACATTGGAACTGTTGGTCCTGTAATTAATGGTGTTCAGGTAAAAATTGCCGCCGACGGTGAAATTCTATGTAAAGGACCAAACGTTATGATAGGATATTATAAAAACCCTGAACTGACAAGGAAAGTGCTTGATAAAAATGGATGGTTCCATACTGGCGATATTGGCAAATTACAGAACGGGAATTTTCTGAAAATCTCAGGAAGAAAAAAGGAACTGTTTAAAACCTCTTATGGGAAATATGTAGCCCCCCAGGTAATTGAAAACCGGTTAAAAGAGTCAAAGTTTATTGAACAATTGATGGTTATCGGCGAAGGAGAAAAGTTTGCCGGTGCTATAATATCTCCAAATTTTGACATGTTAAGCAAATGGCTTGAAACTATTCATAAAATTAAGATCCCAGATCGGAAAAAGCTGATAAAACTTCCGCAGGTAATTGCCCGTTTCGAGGAAGAAATAAGCAAATGCAACCAATCTCTCGGAATGCAGGAACAAATCAAACAGTTTATTCTTGTCTGCGAGGAATGGAGTGTCCTAACCGGCGAGCTTTCGCCAACCCTGAAACTCCGCAAACACTTTATCCTAAAGAAATATAAGGAATTGATTAAGAATATTTATAATCCTACCAAAGAAAAATAGAGATTTACTTTTCCGCCATAACAATCTAATGAGTTTTCGTTCGAAAAACTTACACACTTTTATTCAATAACAACACGTTGTTCTACATCTACTTACACTTCTTCCTTTTGGATATCTATTCCTATAAGTAAGGCCTGGTCGAACTTTATATAAAAATATCTATATTTGGAGACCACATAAAAACAAAAAAACATGGAAATAACACGAACTTTTGACCTGTTAAACAGATTACTGGAAAACTACCCACAAAAAGATGACATACTCGCGGGCAAGGAAAACAACCAGTGGGTCAAATACAGTACTATAGACTATGTTGAACTTGCAACTATGGTTAGTTACGGACTTCTAAATCTTGGTATGAAAAAAGGTGATAAAATAGCCATGGTCTCTAATAACCGGCCGGAATGGAATATTATTGACATGGGTATCAGTCAGGCAGGAATGATACTTGTTCCAATTTATCCAACGATTGGGGTAGAGGAGTATGAATATATTCTTGATGATGCAAAACCGAAACTGATCTTTGTGTCAAATAAAGGTCTGTTTGAAAAGATCAAGCCCATTGTTGATAAAGCCGCGAGTATTGAAGGTATTTATACAATTAATAAGGTTGAAGGAGCAAAAAACTGGACCGAAGTTAAAGAGCTTGGTAAGAAGAATGCTGATAAATACAGGGATGAACTTGTCAAAATTAAGGAGAGTGTTAAGTCTGAAGATCTGGTTACACTGATCTATACTTCAGGAACCACAGGGAACCCTAAAGGAGTAATGCTTAGTCACTCTAATCTTATGAGCAATGTTATTGCCACCTCTGTAGTTCATCCTTACGGACCGGAATCAAAGTCTCTTAGTTTTCTCCCATTGTGTCATATCTATGAAAGAATGCTTAACTATCATTTTCAATATAAAGGAGTAAGCATTTATTATGCTGAGAATATGGGAACTATTGTAAACGATCTGAAAGATGTAAAACCTAAATTATTCTCTACTGTTCCACGGCTTCTTGAAACTGTTTATGACAAAATTATCGGGAAAGGTAAAGACCTGCCCTATATTAAAAAGCAAATCTTCTTTTGGGCTGTAAACCTTGGAATGAAATTTAAACTCCACGGAGAGAACTCCTGGTTCTACAAAAAAAGACTTAAAATTGCTGATAAGCTCATATTTAGCAAATGGCGTGAAGCCTTAGGTGGTAATGTGGGTATAATTGTTTCCGGTGGTGCTGCTTTACAGCCAAGGTTAGCTACTATCTTTTGGGCTGCCAATATTCGCGTACTCGAAGGGTATGGACTTACTGAAACCTCCCCGGTAGTTGCTGTTGGTGATATGGTTAAGGATGAGATCATGTTTGGTGCCGTTGGCCCCCTAATCAAAGATGTGGAAGTAAAGATTGCTGATGATGGAGAGATACTATGTAAAGGTCCGAATATTATGATGGGCTATTATAATAAACCTGAACTTACTAAAGAGGTTATTGATGAAGATGGGTGGTTCCATACCGGTGATATCGGCATAATGGTTGATAATAAGTACCTGAAGATCACTGACAGGAAAAAGGAGATATTTAAACTCTCGAATGGTAAATATGTTGCTCCACAAGTAATTGAGAATAAATTTAAGGAATCATTCTTCATCCAACAGCTTATGGTAATCGGAGAAAATGAAAAATTTGCAAGTGCACTTATTTCTCCTAATTTCGAGTTCCTGCATAACTGGTGCTCGATTCATGATGTAAAGTACCGTGATAATAAAGAACTGGTTCAGATACCCGAAGTAATTGCCAGATACCAGAAGGAAGTGAATGAGATCAATAAAAAACTGGCCTTCCATGAACAAATAAAAAGATTCAGGATGGTTTACAAAGAATGGACTCCCGGAACCGGTGAATTATCACCCACTCTCAAACTTAAGAGAAACTTTTTATACAAGGAATACGAGGATATTATTAAAGATATCTTTTCACATGAAAGCTAATAACAATTCATCGATCATCGTTCACCATTCATCGTTCTAAAGCTTCACTTCGTTCGCAAAATCCGGTACATTCTTTAACTTTTAACTGAAACTTGAAACCTGAAACTTGAACCAACAACCAGCAACCAGTAACCTTCTTCCCTATTTTACCCGGTTTTCTTTTATCAGATATAATCCTGAGAATGTAATTAGCCCATTAAGAATTAACAACTCAAAACCAAACTGGTATCCGCCTAACAAGGTTTCTGAATATATATTAAGAACATAGCATATTACGGGAGAAAATACTGCTACCCATGGTACCAGTTTATCTTTAACCTTGAATTTAGTAAAAAGCCCAAAACTGTATAATCCCAATAACGGACCATAAGTATAACCCGCCACAGTAAAAATAGCACTGATAACACTTTGATCGTTAATTGCCTTAAAGATTATAATAACAATTACCAGGATAACTGATATTAATATATGAACACGCTTCCTAATCCTTTTCAGAGCATTCTCAACCAATCCTCTAGTATTAAGAATATCTACTGTAAATGAAGTAGTTAGTGAAGTAAGTGCTGAATCGGCACTGGAATAAGCTGCAGCAATCAACCCGAGAATAAAAAGAACAGTGACAACAGGCTGTAAATAACCCTGGGTGGCAATAAGAGGGAACAGATCATCTGTGTGGTCAGGTATGCCAATTCCATTCGAAGTAGCATATACAAATAGTAGTACTCCCAACGACATAAATAAAAGGTTAACCGGTACTAATACGATGCTGAACCAATACATATTTTTCTTTGCCTCTTTAATATTCTTGCAGCTTAAGTTCTTCTGCATCATATCCTGATCAAGACCTGTCATAACAATAGTTATAAATGCACCGCTGAAAAACTGTTTCAGAAAATGTCGCTTGTCATGCCAATTATCAAAAAAAAATACTCGTGAAAGGGAATGTTCTGCAACAGTGTTCACCATTGATTTAAAATCAAGATTTAAAGAACGGCTTATAAAATATACACTAAACCCTACTGCCAGGAGCATGAATAAAGTTTGAAGACTATCAGTCCAGATTATTGTTCTGATACCTCCTTTATTGGTATATAACCATATTAACATAACAGTTATCACAACAGTAGCAATAAATGGCACATTCCACTCTCTGAAAACGGTTATTTGTAAGACATTAGCAACGAGGAACAACCGTACAGCAGCACCAATAAGCCGTGAAAGCAGAAAAAATGCCGCTCCTGTTTTATATGAAAAGAACCCAAACCTTGATTCAAGGTATGTATATATTGAAGTAAGATTCAGCTTATAATATAAAGGCATCAAAACATTAGCAACCACAAGATATCCAAGAAGATAGCCAATTACCATCTGCATATACGAAAACTGGCTGTCAACAACCCATCCAGGAACCGATATGAAAGTAACACCCGACAAACTTGCACCAATCATTCCAAAAGCAACAATATACCAGGGAGACTTACGGTTTCCGAGGAAAAAAGCAGCATTATCAGCTTTCTTTCCAGTTAGGTAAGAAATAATTAAAAGCATTAAGAAATAACCAGCAACGATTGAGAAAATAACTCCCGGTGACATAATCTGAGATAGTTAATACCTTGATTGACCTGTAAAAAATTGAAACGCAAGATTAGCAAAAACATCTAAAAAAAAGAAAAAAGATTGTTAAAACAGTAAATTGCAGTTAATTTTGAACAAATAACAGACAATTATTAACAATGTCCTATCATATATACTCTTCAAAACTACTGGAGAATGCTGTAAATGAATTCAGTAAGCTACCTGGTATAGGAAAAAAGACTGCACTGAGACTGGTTCTTTTCTTGCTAAGGCAAAACAAAGATGAGGTTCAAAGCTTTGGAGATTCGATTATCAAATTGCATAATGAAATAAAATACTGCCGGAGTTGTAATAACATCTCTGATACAGATATTTGTAAGATTTGTGCAAACCCCTCACGAGACCATTCTACAATTTGTATCGTTGAAAATATCCGGGACGTTTTATCAATAGAAAACACTCAACAATATCATGGCATCTACCACGTACTAGGCTGTATCATATCTCCCATTGACGGATTCGGGCCCGGTGATCTTATGCTTAAAACTCTTGAAACAAAGATCAAAAATGAAGAGGTAAAAGAAATAATACTTGCTTTACCGACAACTATGGAAGGGGATACAACCAATTTCTATCTTTACAGGAAATTTAAAGATTCCGGAGTAAAGATTTCCACACTTGCAAGAGGTGTTTCAATTGGTGATGATCTGGAATACGCGGATGAAATAACTTTAGGGCGGTCAATTGTTAACCGAACCCTGTTTGAATCTTCATTCTCATCCTGATATAAGAAGTTGAGTAGTTTAACTTACTCAACTAATTTTAAACTTTAGGCATTTTAGACATTTTAAATTACTTTTATCGTTTCACCTTGTCCTTGTACATTATGAAGCTGTCGGTAATTATTGTCAATTATAATGTCAGGTTTTTCTTAGACCAATGTCTCAGATCTGTATTCAAAGCATTAAAAAACATTAGTTCAGAAGTTTTTGTTGTTGATAATAATTCCCTCGACGGATCAGTTTCTATGATAAGAAAAAAATTCCCTGATGTAAAACTGATCAGGAACGACGAAAACATTGGTTTTTCAAGGGCTAATAACCAGGCAATTAAAAAAGCCGGAGGAGAATATATCATATTATTAAATCCTGATACAATGGTAGAAGAATTCACTTTCGAAAAATGTATCAGGTTTATGGATGAACATAAAGATGCAGGTGCTTTAGGTGTCCGGCTTATTGATGGGAAAGGCCGTTTCCTGCCTGAATCAAAACGTAGTCTGCCAACACCGGGGGTCGCCTTTTTTAAAATATTCGGTCTTACCAGACTTTTTCCAAAATCAAAATTATTCGGGAAATATAATCTTGGTTACCTAAACCCTGAAGAAACCCATAAAGTTGATGTAATTCCAGGCGCATTTATGCTCCTTCGAATGAGTGCTCTGAACAAAACAGGATTACTTGATGAAAACTTTTTTATGTATGGTGAAGATATTGACCTTTCATACAGGTTGAAAAAAGCCGGTTTTTCCAACTATTATTACCCCGGAACAACAATTATACACTATAAAGGGGAAAGTACAAGGAAAAGCAGCATCAATTATGTGGTACAATTCTATAAAGCGATGATAATATTCGCCAAAAAACATTTTTCAATTGGCAACAGGTATATTTTTCTTCTTTTTATTAATCTCGCCATTTACTTCAGGGCAATACTTTCTATTCTTAAAAGAGCAATAGGCACTCTGCTTTTGCCTTTAATTGATGCATTACTGATTTTTTTGGGTTTTTTCATACTAATCCCTTTCTGGGCAAATATTAAATTCCAGGCTGCAGATTATTACCCTATTGAGTTCCTGCAATTTGTAGTACCTGTTTATATATTAATATGGATAGTCTCAATATATATCAATAATGGCTATGATAAGCCTGCAAGGCCTGTAAATATTCTTTTGGGAATTATAACCGGCACAACTTTTATTCTGATAATATACGCACTTCTTCCATCATACCTGAGATTTTCGAGGGCATTGATATTAATGGGAGGAATATTGGCAATGGGGTTAACACTGGCTTTTCGATTTTTCGTAAATAAACTTGGTATCGAAATTTTTAAATTATATCCTGATACAAAAAAAACATTGATAATCGCCGATCATATTGAGTATCAACGGTTAAAAAAGATCATTCCCGACCTTGTTCAAATGCGCAAAATTGCAGGCTTTGTACATCCGGGTAGAGACTCAGAAGAAAATGACTCATTGGGACCATATAACCAACTCCAGGAAATTATCAGGATAAACAAGGTAGATGAAATAATTTTTTCAGCTAAAGCAATTTCTTCTGAAAATATTATCCAAAATATGATGAAATTAAGCCATTTTAATATTGATTTTAAAATTGCACATCCTGAAGGTTTATCTATCATAGGAAGTCATTCAATCGATTCAAAAGGGGAAATATTTGAAATCAGTCTGAATGCCGTTAGTAAGAAAAGGAACCTCCGCAAAAAAAGAGTACTGGACCTGGCCATCTCATCTATGTTTCTGCTAACCTTACCTATATCGCTGTTTACTGTTAAGAAAAAAAGTGGTTTTATTGTAAATATATTTTATGTATTTTCAGGCAGAAAATCATGGGTTGGATACGATTTGCAAACTGATTCAAAAAGCAAGGAACAAGATTCAGTTCAACAAGGAGTACTAACTCCAGCAAGCCTGTATCCCCGTTCTACCGGGCAGGAAATTAAGCGCATTAACCTTTCTTATGCAAAAGATTACCGGTTATCAAAAGACATTGAGATAATCCTTAAGAAATGGAAACAATTAGGTGAGTAGGTGAAGAAAAGGCAAAAGGCAGAAGGCAAAAGGCAAAAGGGAAGAATGAAGAGTTGAGTAGTTGAGTAAGGTAAGTGGGTGAACTTAACTCGTAACCCGAAACTCGTAACTTGTTGAAAGAATGTTGAATGTAAAATTTTAAATACTTGCCACGTGAAATGCGACACTTGCCCTGTGAAATTTGAGGTACGAAAATATTTCACCAGGGAAGGAGCATATTTCACTGTG
>JADFUQ010000204.1 GCA_015222065.1 Bacteroidota bacterium | reverse complement strand
TTTTCAGGAAATTCTTTTTCATGTCAGAAAGTGTCAAACTGAACAGATATGAAAAAAGGCTGCCGGATGGAACAATGATTGCTGCCATTTCAGAAAATGACAAGATTCATTATAGTAAGTACGGATATGAAACATATTATATTCCTGCTTTTCATCCATTTGATACGGTTATGTCACGAGAAGGTACCGGAGAATATATTTTGTATCATGGCGATCTTTCTGTTCCTGACAATGAAAGATCGGTGAGATACCTGATTGATAAACTGTATAAACATCTTCCGATTCCTCTTATTATTGCCGGAAAAGACCCTTCAAAAGGTTTAAAAAGAGCAATTAACGGGAATCAAAACATCAAATTGATTAAAAACCCTTCGTCTGATAAACTATCCGACCTGATTGTGAATGCTCATATTAACCTTCTGCATTCTTTTCAGTCTTCCGGTATGAAAATAAAATTGCTTTATTCACTCTTCCTTGGACGACACTGTATTGCCCACGATAATGTAATCGCGAATTCAGGACTGGACAACTTGTGTTATGGATGGGAAACAGAGGATCAATTAATTGAGAAGGTCAAACATTTATTGGATAGGCCTTTTACATTAGCCGAATCAGAAAAGCGGAAGAAAAAACTAAATGATAATTTTTCAAACCGGAAGAACACTACTCAATTGTTAAGGTTAGCCGGGCTTGATTCGTAATCGGTTTTCAGTTTTTCTCCTTTTTCCTATATATTTAAAACTTCACTCCGCACTTTTTTACTTGCAATGTTTCATTAAATTTGTGGTTTATGTTAAAATAACAAACTCTTATGAATAAGATCATTAAGTTATTCAGTCTAATAATATCTACGTTTATTCTATCAATACCTGTTTTCTCCCAGGGATACCGGATAGAAGTTAAAATAGAAGGATTAAGGGACACAAGTATATACCTGGCATATCATTTTGGTAGTAAAAAATTAGTTCATGACACTCTTTATCTTGATAAACAGGGAAAAGGAGTTTTTGAAGGAGATGAAAAGCTTGATGGCGGTATTTACCTGATAGCTTTACCTAACATGAACTTCTTCGAATTGATTGTGGATAAGGATCAGGAATTTTCAGTTTCAACGGATACAACCGATTTACTTAAATTTTTAAAATTCAAAGGATCAACCCAGAATAGTATTTTTATTGAATATCAGAGATTTATGGCTGAACAACAGAAGAAATCAGGGTCTCTTGCAAACAGGCGGAAACTAAATAAAGAAAATCCTGATTCACTTGACGCGATCATTGAAGAAATGAAAATGCTGGATAGGAAGGTAAAGGATTACTGGAACAAAATCACCAGTAAAAATAAGGATATGCTATTAAGCAGTTTGATAAATGCTATGCGACCTCCTGAGCCGCCTGACTTCGATATACCCGATAATATTGCAAACAAAGATTCGATGAGGTGGGTTATTGGATACAATTATAATAAGGATCATTTCCTGGATAGTATTGATTTTTCAGATCAACGGTTACTCAGAACACCGGTGCTTCAGGCAAAGATTGACAGGTATTTCAACAATGTCCTGATCCAAAAACCCGACTCGGTAATACCTGAAATAACAAAGATAGTAGACAGGTGCAGAGCAAATGATGAAGTTTTCCAATATGTTGTAATCTACCTGCTGAATAATTTCCTGAAATCTAATATCATGGGGATGGATGAAGTATTTGTAAGCGTTGCTGAAGATTATTATCTGTCGGGTGAAGCCGATTGGGTTGATTCCACTTCACTGGTAAAAATCCGAGACAGGGTTTACAAGATCAAACCCAACCTGATCGGTAATATTTCCAGAGATTTGAAAATGGAAACCGAAACAGGAGAATGGATTTCATTACATCAGATTAATGCTAAATACATTGTATTATACTTCTGGGAAACTGATTGCGGTCATTGTAAAACGTCAACACCTGCGCTTTACGACATTTACAAAAAAAACAAGGATAAAGGTCTTGAAGTATTTACAGTTTATACCCAGGATAATAAACAAGAGTGGCTTGATTATATCAATGATAAAGGATTTGACTGGATAAATGCCTGGGATCCAAACCAATCTACTTTTTTCAGATTATTTTATGATATTTACAGCACACCCACTGTTTATCTGCTCGATGAGCATAAAAAAATTATTGCCAAACGAATAAGTGTCGAAGCACTTGGAAAAATGCTGGATAGTTTACTTTAAAGTCTGCTTGTTCCTGTTCTCTGCATTCTATCTTATAATTGAAACTTTTAATGTTTCGTTTTTTGCACCCTGACTTATCCTGATAAAGTATAGTCCGGTTGTTAACCCAGTAAGATCAAGATCAATTCTGCCTCCTGAAAATTCCAAATCAAGATCCTGCAAAACATATCCTGCAGGATGATATACCTGCACCCGAATAGTTCCAAATATAAATCCGTTTGGAATAAAAGTAACCAAACCACTACCCGGATTAGGATAAACCACGATATTAAGATCATTCTCTCTTTCGGGCAACTCAACACCAAGAGAGGGAATCTCACCACAAATAACAGGTTGCAGATCAAGAGATGTACTTATAGCAATTTCCGGTATATCTGGAAATTCAAACCAATTACTACCATCAAAGGCCATAGCGGTATTGGCCCCTCCCACTCCTCTATCTTCTGCATGAAACACTGCAAACTGTGTTGAAGCGGAAAATCCCGGATTATAAGAAATCTCATAACCGAGATAAATGTCGGATGTAACATTGATCACTGAGTCAAAATCAACAAAATTATATACTGAATCGACAAAGGCTTTTATCTGTAACTTTTTCTCATATAGCAATTGGTCCGGCTGGTTTGTTCCGTACCAAATCTTAATTTTTACGCTGTCTGAATCGTCTGACCAGATCGCTCTTGCCACATTTAAGCAGACTCCTGTAATATTTCTCTCTGAGCTAATAAGAAATTTTTCTGCATATTGTTTAAGCAAACCCGTGTTATGTCCTGTAATAGTACCACTTTCAGGGTTAATATAAGAATATATTTCTTTACTTTCTACAATTGAGATATTCGAAACAGTATCACAATCCAGTTTAGCTTCTGCATATGGATCGCGTTGATTCACAGACGTAGCACCGGAATTTTCCGGGTCAAGCCAGAATTTAAGTTGCTCACCTGATGAGCTATAATCATCCCATGCATTGGTTAACCTTAAAAAATAATCGTTTACTGAATTTCCGCAATGCGCATCACCTCCTGAAAGGATACCTATAACCCTATGATCCTGATCAAAAAGCGGAGCCCCGGACGAACCAGCCTCAGTTGTTCCGATTTCCCATTGCAAAATATTCCAGAATGCATTATCATCAAACGTCGAATAACTTGCCATCACTGCAGGATCATTATCAACAGATATCTTTTTAACATCTCCGTTTGGATGATGGATAGTTACTGAATTATCAGGTGGATTATCCAGATTACTCCATCCGGCATAGATTGGATTGTAGGTAATTGGGGGTATCTTGTTTAATTCAACCAGCGTAAAGTCCAGATTTTCAGATGTTGCCTTCAAGCCTGATCCTGATATGGATTTTATAACAAATCCATCCGGACCCTCACAATAAGGACTTTCATATTGAAATACAAACAGTGTATTCTCAGCATGTGAAATATTTTCAATACAATGATTTGACGTTAACAGGTAAGGCGCATCTGTTTCTGCAGTATTACCCAGAAGCACACCTGTGCATAACTCCGAATAACCATTATCAGGTTTATAGATGAGTTCCCGGCAAACTGCATTCTTTTCACTCTGCCAATCCTGTCCTTCAGTACAATTGATATCAACATTACACGGTCCGGAAGCATTATACCATCCATCCTTAGCACCAATAGTACTGAATATTCCCAGATAATCATAAACCACAGACCCAATATGCAGAGCATCCTTCCTGTTGGTGTTGAATTGAAATTCAATGATAATAGAATCATTTGCCAATGGCCTTACAGCCAGTGTTTTGTTTTTATTCATGTTCCCACTGGTAAAAGCTCCAAGCACCTGCTTTTTTCCGGGAGAGTAAACAAAAACCTTTTCACCATCATCAAGGTCAAACCGGTTAAATATTAATCCCAGTCCCCTGGCATCCGGCGACCATAATCCTATTCTCCAAACCTGAAGTTCGTCAAATGACTGAAAAACACCAGAATTATCAGTCCCGAAAGATACAGGTATGATTTTTCCGAATCTAAGACTTTTTTTCCCTGTTATTAATCTCTCCTGCTCTTCAATGCTAATAAGTTTATCCCTGTCAACGCCCGGTAATTTGATAAAAGGTACGTTAATATTATCAATTCCTGCAGGGAATCCGGGAAAAGATATCTGCCCGTTACCAGGCAGGGACAATAGCAAAAAGGGAAGTATAACAAACGATATGTAAATTATTCTCTTAAATTTCATTGAAATCTGATAATATGATAATTTATTTCTTCATTCTACCAAAGTGTTACGAGTTACGAGTTCACGCCTGTTCGCCCTTTGCTATTCTCTCTTCACTTTTACCCACAGTGAAATATGCTCCTTCGTCGCATTTCACGTGGCAAGCTTTTGCCTTTCCTTCTCCTTACTCACCTACTCACCTTACTTAACTTTTAATCACTTTAAGTACTGATTAGTTACATTTAAAATTCTAAGCAAGTATCCGACTTATATTAATTAGTTACTTTCGTATTATAAACCGAATGTTTATTATAATCTGTAAATACAGTTCTAAAATAGTATTTTGTTCTTATAAAACCCTGCATCAATGAAACTTTTGATGATATATTGTAACAAATTTTCTTTTGAGCCCGGCGTTAAAACCCTCGATCAGTTTGAAACAATAAAAAGTGGCAAATCATACGATAACATTCTTGCCGGCTTTATCCAGGCTGAACAGGAAGACGAAGCAGATCCTGCCGGAGTTGAAAAGAAGCTTATAAAAAACCTCAAGTGGGCAGCCAAGAAAAATGAAACAAAAAACATATTGCTGCACTCATTCGCCCATCTTTCTGACAGAAAAGCTGACCCGGGATTTACAAAAAGCCTGTTTGATAAGTCCCAACAAAGGCTTGAGAATGCTGATTACATTTGCTATCAGACTCCTTTCGGATATTTCCTGCATTTGAATCTGGATGCACCGGGAAATTCCCATGCCCGGATTTTCAAGAGCTTCTAACAGCTTATCAAAGAACTCTATATTTACCGGTTAAACACAAAAGAACCGGGAATAATATCAACATCAAACGAATCTTTCAAAGTTCCTTTAGGCAAATACCTGAATATTTCCCCTTTTTGCTGATAGTCAACTGTGTCATCTGCAAATATTATTCCACTTTCGGGAACAATCTCAATACCATAAACCAGTTTTCCGTTTTGCACCAATGGTTCGGACGGGATCTTCGTTTCTGTTACCGGCATTTGAAATATTCCATTATTACATTAATAGTATCAACCGGTTTTCCATAAACAATATCAATAACCGGTATCTTATTCCCGCCCAACTAGTTTGCCACGAATAGCTCTTTACCGATTTCGAAGCTCATAAGTATCAATTTACGATGAAGCTCAAACGAGCTACAAGGCTCAACACTACTACTATCCCGGCAATCTTTTATACACATTGTGCTGGCTTTATTTATCTCCATTATTGCCATTTTGTAATTCCTTATTTCTATGTCGCTTTAAATCAAAGCGGTTTTAAGGTTTTCTTATTTATTTGATAATCTTTTACAGATTAATGCACCAATAAATGCTTCAAATAAACTCAATGGAACATTTATCCATAACATTCCAGTTGGTAATACACCTACATTCCAAACAATTACCCACATCATTACATATGCCACAAACCATGATATTAGAGTTGTTTGTATTAGATTGAATTTCTTTGAGAGTATGAATATCGTAGTGGCAAACAAGAATCCCCAAATCATCCATGTAATATTATTAATGAGTTCAGTTGGAAAAACAAGCTTCATATTTTTGTATTTTTCAATCCAATATGATTCTATAAAGAATATCCATTTAATAGTTCCAGAGATGTTAAGCCAAATCCCAGTTAGTAAGATCGGTAAAATAGTTTTTTTTAAGTGGCCCATGATATTATCATTTAATTAATATTCTTTGATTGCACATAACGATTAGCTAATAGCATTGCCATTATTTTTCATATAGTTTTAATCGCTGTTATTTTGTATGATAAAATTACACTAAAAAACAACAAACCCAAAGTAGTATTGGCACATGTGTATCAAATCCTATCTTGTAAGCCACTAAAAAACATGATTAACTTTACTTAGGAGAAAGGAATTAACTGTTATGCATTGACTTCTTGAGGAATGATGCGAGCCGTTGCGAGTGCAGACAGCCTGTCCGACTGCCGGCGGATTTGCGGTAAGTAAAGTGAGGGTACTTTCATTTGACAAAGACAAGGATCTTGTGTGGGGTTATGTGGCAGCCCTTGGCGTGTCAATTAAAGCTGTATTATACAGCCTCACAATTTTAGTTATCTCTGCATTTCTGATTGCATTTTTCACTGTTTTTTGTAAAAAACTTTCATGGCGACAGTGTTGTTTCAATTTTCCCGAACGTGGGTCAATTGCAGGTTTCCTGGAGGGGGAAATATATTTCCAGGCCAATTCTTTAGATGCATTCGGGTACTTTCTTTCCAATGCTTCTGATATAGAAGTCCCTTTAAATTCTTTTACCAGCATATTTTCTTCCAATTTGATCTTTGACTTTTCTATTTGTCTTTTCAATTGTGGTATTAACAGGCGTGAAAGTAAAGTCCTCCGGTCATTATTTCCTTTACCACCCCGTATAATAATCTCATCGCGACTGAACACGACAGGCAAGCGTTTTCCTATCTTTGCGTGCTTAAAGTCAAAATCATCCAGCGTTATTTTTAACACTTTTTTATATACAAAAGCCAATGCATTTAATGCCTGGTTTTGTGTAGAAGCTGAAACCTTTCTTTCAACTGCCAGATAGGTGAGGAATTCCGATATCTCTTTCGTACCCATATCTTTCGGATGTTCTTTATTATGAAAGATGATAAACCGGTAAAGCCAAATGATATAAGTCTTCTCTGTACTGTAGCTGAAATGATTTGTGCGAATTACCTCCCTGACATGGTCTAAAAACTTCGATCCTTTCATCTGTAGATAATTAAACACATATTCCTGCAAATTTAATATATTATGCTGCATTTAGCCACAATCTGCTATTATATATCATGTTATACTGCGAATATATAATTGTTGATTTTCTGTATAATATGTTATATGTTTGTTATAATGCCGATATTGGCAGTAGAATATATGTTATCCCAAATGTTCAAATACCAAATTGATTGTTATCCGGTTTTAAATTAACAATGTTCTCTAATCCATGTACACTTAATTCAATTAAAAAGTAAGGGCCTATCATATGACAGCGGTTGCAGTACACCACTTATACAAATCCTACGCCGGCAAGACCGCGGTGAAGGATTTAACCTTTTCCGTCGATCCTGGAGAGATACTGGGTCTTATCGGGCCCAATGGTGCGGGTAAAAGCAGCACCATAAAAATAATTTTAGATTTTATGAAACCCGATTCTGGTGAAGTGAAAATCTTCGGTCATCCGATGAATGAAGCCTGTAAAAATCAAATTGGTTACCTGCCTGAAGAGAGGGGATTGTATAAAAAATTAACCGCCATTGACCTTATCCTTTACCTTGCCTCCTTAAAAGGAATGGATAAAGTCACGGCCGAAAAAAAAGCTAATGTATTACTCCAGCGAACAGGCATGCTCGAAAGTAAAAAGATGAAAAACAAGGAAATGAGTAAGGGTATGGGACAGATTATCCAGTTTATCGTCACTATCATTCACGACCCGAAGTTGATCATTCTGGATGAGCCCTTCTCCGGCCTGGATCCCGTAAACACAGAAATTATAAGGAACATAATCGGCAATTTAAGGGACGAAGGGAAAGCCATTATTCTGAGCACACACCAAATGAATAAAGTCGAGGAACTCTGCGACCGTGTACTGATGATAAACCAAGGCCAGGCCGTCCTTTACGGTGATTTAAAGGAAACCAGGGCAAGATTCAGTAAAAATTCGGTCCAGGTGAATGTTGAGGGAGAAATCGGTGACCTACCTGGGGTGATTGATAAAAAGTTCAATAAAGGTTCTGTTGAATTGGTCCTGGCACCGGACACAACGCCGCAGATCATCCTTGATCAATTACGGGATCACGGAATAGCCATTAACCGCTTTGAAATCACAACACCATCCCTAAATGAAATATTTCTGAATATAGCAGGAGGAAATCATGAATAAAACCTATTTGATATTCAAACATGAATTTCTACATACAATCAAGAGGATCAGCTGGATTATTATGACCCTTATCGTACCGGTAATAGCCCTTTTGGGAATTGGAATTATTGCATTGGTAACAACCTTGTCCGAACCTCCGGAAGATGTAATACAGGTCATAGGTTATGTGGATGAAGTCGGAATATTTGAAAATCAAACCACTCAGGGCTATACGAGGCTGGTCCCTTTTGCATCGAAGGAGGATGCCAACCAAGCTCTGGTTAGAAAGGATGTTACGGAATATATCATCATCCCGTCGGATTACACATCCTCCGGGATAATTCAACGATACACCCTTGAAAAAGAGCTCATTACTCCTCCGACTACAGCATCCATGATCAAAAGTTTCCTTACTGGGAACCTCCTGAAAGATAAGGTGCCACCGGACATAGTCACCTTGATTGTTTCTCCTCTGAACCTGGAAGTCACCCGTGTCAGCGAAAAGGGAGATATAGCACTTGAACAAAGCAATTTTGGTAATCTCATTATCCCCGGTGTTTTCTCCCTTCTGCTGGGTTTGGCCCTTATGTTTGGCGCTACTTCCTTAATCAGCGGGTTAGGAGAGGAAAAGGAAAGCCGCCTCATTGAAGTATTGTTTTCCTCGGTTTCCATTCGCCAATTGCTCATCAGCAAAGTTTTAGCATTGGGTACCGCCGGGCTGCTGCAGGTACTGGTATGGTTGATCTCAGCACCACTATTATTAAACCTGGCTTCATCCTCTTTCGGCGGATTTATGAGCAATATTCAGATACCCGGCAACTTCCTTATCCTGGGAATTGTTTATTTCATTTTAGGCTATCTGCTATTCGCCGTTCTCTCCATCGGCATCGGCGCTATCAGTTCCAATGCCCGGGAAGGAGGCGAGTTATCTATGTTCTATACTCTTACGAGCTTTGCGCCGCTCTGGCTTTCCTCATTATATATTGCCTTCCCGAACAGTTCCATTTGGGTTGTGCTGACGATATTCCCCATCACCGCCCCTGTTCAGACCATGTTGAGGTTGGGAGGGTCGGATATCCATTTATGGCAAATCATTACCAGTATCGGGGTATTAGTGCTTTCCATTATAGGGGGACTATTCCTCTCTATAAAGATTTTCAGGATGAATATGTTAATGCATGGTAAAAGACCGGGTTTCGCAGAAATTATTCATAGTCTGAAAAACGCCTGAAGCCTGTGTCTCATATCGACAATCAAAGTTCCGCCAAATACTCAAGGTATAAAGAGATTGTGCAGTACTTTTTGCAGTTCATCGATTGTACAAGGTTTGGAGACAACGGCTCTAAGCCCCCACTGCTTGAAATCAGCCATGATCGGATCATCGGCATAGCCGCTGGATACTATCGCTTTTACATCGGGCTGGAAATACAAGTAAGCTTTATTTTGCGTTACTTCCAAATCAAAAGCTTTACGGAACAAGATCCTGGCATAATCCAATTATTTGGAAATGAAATGCATTTAGTGCATCAAGTTATTCCCGAATATATTCCAGCTACTGTTTTAACAGAAATTGGGTATCTTTCGGAAAAGCAAAGAAGTGAAACCAACCTTCAGCACGCAAAAGCATATTATACCAAATATGCTTCTATTCAGATAGAAGCATTGACTGAAGCTATTACTGAAAAGAGTTTTGAGATTGATGATATCCCAGAGTTACATGATAGATTAATTGCAGGAACTGCATTCTTCAAAAACTTTATATTGATCACAAATGATCCAAAGATCGAAGCATCAAAATACGTCTCAACTGTTTGGGATTAGCTCAAAAATTAAAAAAGTTGACATAACAAAATGCTGAACGCGGACTGAACCGCGGTTCATTATTTCCACTTGAGAATACTTTGTGGAATTACATAAATCAGAAATGTTGCTCTTGGCGGTTCAGCCGGTTAGCATAATCGTTACAGCAATTAGGCACAACGGCTACGGCTAAAAATTGGCGGGCAATTTAACCCACTTCCGTATCAACAAGTACCATTGTTTATTTATTGCAATTCGTTTCATATTAGCACTTATCGCCCGCTTGTTTTTGAGCCGATGTTCTCCAACGTAATTTCTCGTCTTTCCGTGTGTTGGTACAAGAAAGCTCTTTGGCAGGTTTGGTCTGTGTGAAAGCTTTGCGACCTGCCAAAATGCTTTACTGCGAAGGGTTGGTTTATTCAACCACTATTTTTTTAATTTCAATGCCTTTATTTGTGATTACTTTAACAAAATATACACCTTTCGATAGAGAACTTAGGTCAATATCCGTTTTGTCTTTTTCTACTTCTATTTGTTCAATAATTTGACCTTCAATATTTAGAACTTCTATCATTTCGATATTTATACCTTCAATTGTTATTTTTCCGGTTGTTGGGTTTGGGAATATTTTAACACCGCTAATTTGTATTTCTGATATACTGTTTACTATAACATTATAACACATTGATGTATCAGAACATATACCATCATTAACAATCACTGCGTAATCACCGTTCACAGTAGGTGTAAAGCTTATGTTTGTTTCTCCTGTAATAGGCATATTATTATTACAATCTATCCACTGGTAGCTTACTCCTATAGCATTTGCTGTTAATGTAATTCCGTTTTCAGTTACTGACACATCTACAATATTAACAGTAATTTCAACGGTTTCGCAAGTAGAGTTTCCGCAAGAGTTTTCCCAACGTCCATAATAAGTAGTTGTAGTTGTTGGTGAAACAGTAAGATTGTTTCCGGTACCTACTGATGTTCCTCCGCAAGAAGCAGTGTACCAACCAAAAGTAGTACCTGAACCACCTGTATATGATAAGCAGGTAGAAGAGTCTGAACAAATTACTGTTTGTGTTGCAGTTACCAAAGTAGAAGCTGTTGGATTATTGAGATTTGTAAGAGTAACTTGACTTGAAAGATTTGACATATTTCCTGCTTTATCAACTTTTCCTGTATATATTCCATTGCTTTGTCCTGTGAAATCATAATAAGTAGCATCAATTGCTCCACTGTTAGCTATTTCAGTAGTTCCATCAGAATTGTACAAATAGAAAGTTTGAGTACCCGTTAGGTCGGAGCTTACACGCACTGTTCCGGTAAAACAACCAGGAGTAGTAGAAATAGTTGCAGTTGGAGTTATGCCAGAAGAAGTTACATTGATAGTATAATCTTCTGTTTCGCCATAGGTACCTGAATTACATGATGAAGGATCTGTATTATATTTTTCAACAATTCTCATTCTTGTTGTACCAAGAGAAGCACTTGCCGGGATAGATATTGACAGAGTTAATGTTGCATCAATACCATCACCTAAATCGTAAGCTTCGCCCGCATCATTAAAATCACAATTTTGGTTCCAATCAAACCATGCCCAAACATGTTCTGTATATCCCGATGATGTAAAACTTACAGACAGGTTATAAGAAGAATTTTGCACTACATCAGTTGATTGAGCCGTATAATCTCCATAACTGTTAGTACCATCTTGTTCGCTATTATTATTAATTGTGTTAAATGTAACATTAGTTATCCAATCATCAGTTTGTTTTGAGTATATAGAAGGACAATAAGAACATGTTCCTGTTGTTGTAGCATTACCAGTTGCAGGTAATGTTGTATTATAACATTTATCGGCATCATTATATTTATATATAGCAAAATGATATTCAACTCCTGATGTAAG
>JADFUQ010000203.1 GCA_015222065.1 Bacteroidota bacterium | reverse complement strand
TACTTTTGACTTTTGACTTGACATTAGTGAGTTTAGTATCTAAATTGTCAGGACTCCCGTTTTCCAGGGACTACCTTACAATTGATAAATTAAGAATGTAAACTTAAATTTTCAACAAATGCACAGAACCAATTTTAAAGAATTACTAGATGCCGGTGTCCATTTCGGACACCTGAAAAGAAAATGGAACCCTAATATGGCCCCGTATATCTTTATGGAACGTAATGGGATCCATATTATCGATCTTGAAAAGACAGTTGTAAAAATTGAAGAAGCAGCTTCAGCACTAAAACAAATTGCCAAATCAGGCAGAAAAGTTTTATTTGTTGCAACAAAAAAACAAGCCAGGGAAATAGTTGCTGAAAGGATTAGCAAAATTCAAATGCCATATGTGACAGAAAGATGGCCGGGAGGTATGCTTACCAATTTCCCTACGATCCGTAAAGCTGTTAAAAAAATGTCTTCTATTGATAAAAAAACAGCTGACGGAACCTATGACAGTCTGTCGAAAAGAGAAAGACTTCAAATCAAGCGGCAAAGAGCCAAGCTTGAAAAACAACTTGGTAGTATAGTAGATCTTACACGTCTCCCTGCAGTTCTCTTTGTTGTTGATGTTTCTAAAGAATATATTGCTGTTAGAGAAGCTAACCGGTTGACTATTCCTGTAATCGCAATGGTTGACACTAATTCTGACCCTACAAATATCGATTTCCCGATACCTGCTAATGATGATGCTTCGAAATCAATCTCACTTATCATCGATATCATGGCAAAAGCCATTGAAGAAGGGTTGAATGAACGTAAAATGGAAAAGGAAAAAGAAGCCGGCGATAAGAAAAAGAAAACTGTAGAAAATAAAGAAAAAAAAGAAGCCGGTACTAAGAGACTTCGGGCGAAAAAATCAAAACCTGAAGCTTCTGAAAAATATTCACCAAATCCGGTTATTAATGAAGTAAAAGCTGAAATAAAAAAAGATGAAAAAGTAAATGCTACTGATAGTGAAAGCAAAAAAGAACCTGCCGAAACAGATAGCAAAATGATAAATAACTAGTTAACCTAAGTTTCTAGTTTCTGGTTCCTGGTTCCTGGTTGCTTGTTTGTTGAATATTAGACAGTTAACAAAATGATTAATCTTTGGATAAAAAATATAATGGTTTTATAAACAATTGAGTACAACCAGTACCTGGTAACGAGCAACTTGAATTATTTACAAACAATAATAATATATTAAAATGGGTAAAATATCAGTCACAGAAATCAGCAAATTAAGAAAGAGCACTGGTGCCGGAATGATGGACTGCAAAAATGCCCTTGAGGAAGCTAATGGTGATTATGATAAAGCTATTGATATTATCAGGAAAAAAGGCAAGGCAATTGCCAATAAGCGTGCTGACAGAGAGGCAAGTGAAGGCGTTGTTCTGGCAAAAGTTTCTGACAATTCTTCAAGAGGTGCAATTATAGTACTGAACTGCGAAACAGATTTCGTTGCGAAAAATAACAATTTTATTAAACTCGCTCAATCAATTCTTGATCAAGCTATTAAAGAACAACCGGCTTCTCTTGATGAATTAAAACAGGTTCAACTTGGTAATACAACTATTCAGGAAGAAGTAACTGCTCAAACAGGTATTATAGGTGAAAAACTTGAGCTTGCATATTACTCAAAAATTAAGGCATTAACAGTTTATTCATATATTCATCCAGGCAATAAGCTTGCTTCAATTGTTGGATTTAATAAAAAAGATGTTGAGGTTCAGGTTGCTAAGGACATAGCAATGCAGGTTGCTGCAATGAACCCGGTTGCCGTGGATAAAGAAAACGTTCCTAAAGAGGTAATTGACAAAGAAATAGAGATTGGGAAAGAACAGGCACTTGCCGAAGGAAAACCTGAGCAACTCCTTGAAAAAATTGCCATGGGTAAACTTGGGAAATTCTTCAAAGAGAATACTCTGATGAATCAGTTATTTGTTAAAGAAAACAAGAAAACCATCAAACAGTATCTCCAGGAAACTGATAAAGAACTTACTGTTACAGGTTTTGAAAGATACTCAATAAGTAACTAATCAGTCGGCAGTCTACAGTCAGCAAAAATGCAAAGTATAATGAAAATAGTCATTTAGTTCATTTACTCATCACATCATCTTTTCCTTATATTTGACATTTGACCCTTTGACTTCTTCACTCTTCCGTCTTTCAATTATTCCACTATTCCTTCTTTTCCATCTATTCCTTTTACTCCCTTTATTCCTTTTACTCCCTTTATTCCCTCTATTCCCATTCTTCCATCATTCCATTTTTCCACTATTCCATCATTCCATTTTTCCATTTTTCCACTATTCCATTTTTCCATTTTTCCACTATTCCATCATTCCATTTTTCCAATTAGTTCTCTCTTTTTTATATATTTATGCTTTAATTTATTTTGAAAATGTTACTACATAATCCTTTGAATATGATTAAGTATAAACGAATACTATTAAAACTCAGTGGTGAAGCTTTAATGGGAAATGATGATTACGGAATAAATCCAAATAAACTTGAAGAATATGTTTATCAGATTAAAGAAATTGCCGATTTAGGCGTAGAAACCGGCATTGTAATTGGAGGTGGAAACATATTCAGGGGCATGACTGGTGAAAAAAGTGGAACGGACCGTGTTAAGGGAGACCAAATGGGTATGCTGGCTACAGTAATAAATGGATTAGCAATTCAATCAGCCTTTGAGAAAGCAGGGGAAAGAACAACAATTTTTACCTCCATTAATATTGAGTCTGTCGGTGAAAGATTTAATAAAGATAAAGTTATGGCCGCTTTTGAAAACAAAAAGGTGGTGATTTTTACAGGAGGAACAGGAAATCCATATTTCACTACCGATACGGCATCTGCGTTAAGAGCTTTGGAAATGGAGGCTGAGATACTGTTAAAAGGAACAAGGGTAGATGGAATATACTCCGCTGATCCTGAAAAAGATCCTGCTGCTGAGAAATTTGATGAAATTACTTACGAGGAAGCCATCAGGCGTAATCTTAAAATAATGGACCGTACTGCTTTTACTATGTGTCGTGAAAACAACCTCCCAATTCTTGTCTTTGATATGAATAAAAAAGGAAATCTTAGGAAAATCATTGAGGGCATTAAGACAGGAACAATCGTTCATAAATAAAATTTATTTTTTACATTTGTTTGCATAATATTAATAATATGTAAAATTTACTCAAATGGAAGAAGAAGTCCAGTTTTGCTTCGAAGTAGCTAAAGAAAATATGGAAAATGCTATTTCTCATCTTGAGAAAGAATTGGGCAAAATCCGTGCAGGTAAAGCATCTCCAAGTATTCTCAATGGAATATTTGTTGATTATTACGGTGTGAATACCCCTCTTAACCAGATTGCTAACATAAATACACCCGATTTAAAAACCATTGTTGTTCAACCATGGGAAAAAAATATGCTTGCACCTATTGAAAAAGCAATTCTTGCAGCAAATATTGGTCTTACACCAGGTAATAATGGGGAGGTGATCCATATAAATATTCCTGCACTTACTGAAGAAAGACGTAATCAACTTGTTAAACAGGTAAAAGCCGAAGGTGAAAATGCAAAAGTAAGTATTCGTAATGCAAGGAAAAGTGCAAATGATGATTTAAGAAAGCTTGAGAATGAAGGTCTTTCAGAAGACAGGGAAAAAAGTGCTGAAGATGAAATACAGGAAATGACAAATGATTATTCAAAAAAAGCAGAATCACTTCTTGAGGTTAAAGAAAAAGATCTTATGACAATTTAACCAGTCCGCGGTCGACAGTCCACAGTCGGCAAAAAACTCGTAACCTGTAACAATTTAATTATTCAATCATTTTATCATTGTTATTCACCCGGAATAAATTTCATTGTATATTTCGTATGCCTGATAACCATGTTTTTACTAAACATGTCCGAATGATATTTTCCATTAACGTATAACTCTGTCTGATCGCAATAATAATCGCTGGCAGGCACTCCACTTGTTCCGGTTGGAATAATGCTCAGTGACTTGTCCCAATTATCCGTTAAGTAAATATGCCTTTGAGATGCTCCATTATCAACCTTAAAAGGATCCCTGAATGGATATGAAAAAGGCCGAACTGTATGAAAACTCCCACCTACTTCATATGGTCCCCTGTTCAGGTTAAACACTTTTGATAGTAACTTTACACCCCCAAGAGGATGTTCAAGCGTAAATTTGTGTATTGAACCCCATGACCACCGTTCAGGGGAATCTCCCATCTTTTCAGCCAGTTTTACTATAACATCTTTAAAGCTTTTTACTACCATCTCATCAAATCCTTCCTCAATATCCGTGGTTAAAATATCATCGCACCATTTCATCTCTTTGTTGGTCCATAAATTTTCAATAAAATTCCTCATTAAAGATGAATTGCCATAATATTCATAAAACAGATCTTCACCCATATCATCCAGTAACACATTCCTGGCAAAAGATAAATAAAAACTTTCAAAAACAGTAGGTCCGGTAGCCTCAGCCGACATTTCCCCATCCCAATTAGTAAACATCTCAAACACCTTTTTTCCCAATTCATTTAATTCTGCCTTACTCAATATGTCAATAATATCACTTTGTAGTTTCCTTACAAGTACAGAACTCTCATCATTCTGGATCTCTATAAAATCCTCCATTGAGAGCTTTTCCTTTTGGTTTAATAGCTCCCTGATCCTTTTGATCCTGTATTCCTGCGCAAAATAGGTTCCTATATAATATGGATAATCATCCCCGACTGTTTTGTTATTTGCAGATGCAACAACTCCTGATTCCGGGTTATAACTGTGAGGCAATTGTTCAAACGGAACAAGACCTTTCCAGTCATATTCATCTGTTTCACCACTCATTATTGTATATCCATTACCTTTTCTGACAGGGACACCTCCTCCTGCATACAATCCGATATTACCTTTGGCATCAGCATAAACAAAATTCTGACTTACCGATTTAAATGATGAAATGGCATTTTTAAAATCCTCCCAGTTATTTGCCCTGTTTAAAAGATAAACACCTTTCATCTCATTACTATAATCGTTACCTATCCATCTCATAGAAATAACATCAGAAAGGTTTTTAAACCCTGACATTATAGGTCCCCGATGAGTAAACCGGAGTTCTCTTTCAATTTCCTCACCCCCTTTTATTTTGATTTTCTCTTTCCTTACTTCTATGTCTTTCCATTCTCCATTAAACATGTATTGACTCGAATCCTCCGGGTTAATTTTTTCCAGGTAAAGATCTATATCATCTACATACAAATTTGTCATCCCCCAGGCGATACTATCATTATGCCCTGCGACAACAAGTGGCTGACCAGGTACAACAACTCCCGTAATATTCATTTTCTCTTCAATAATATAATGCATCTGGTACCATATACCAGGGGCATTTAATCCCAGGTGCATATCATTTGCAAATAATGGCATTCCTGATACGGTTTTTTCACCGGACACAGCCCAGTTATTGCTTCCACAAAATATCTGAGCCCCGATATCCTGTAATACTTTCTGGTGTGTTGTTATTTCTTTTATAAATTCAAATTTTTCACCATCAAGTTTAAAATCAGGATAAACAAGATCGGGTCTGCCTGCAACTTGAGGTATAAAATCCTTCATTTTTTCTTCGCCAAATTTTTCTAATATCTTATAAAATATCACTTCACTTGAATAAGCACTGCCTGCCAGATCCCATGCCATATAACCGATTATATTCATTGAATATGCAGGTTCCCATTTATCAGGTTTATATCCAAGAACACTGAATTCAAGTGGTAAACTTTTTTCATTTTGCTCAATATACTGATTCACCCCATCGGAAAAAGCTTCAAGAGCTTTTATTATTTCAGGTTCTGTTTTTGATAATATGAGTTGGGACTTGTCAAATATTCGTAACGATCTAAGTAGCAGGTCGGTTTCAATAAAATCTTCATCAAAAATCTCAGATAATCTCCCCATTGTAACCCGTCTTAGCAGATCCATCTGCCACAAACGGTCCTGAGCCATAACATAACCCACCGCCCTGTAAAGATCCTCATCATTTTGTGCAATTATATGAGGAATAGCCAGTGAATCGCGGTAAACAATTACTTCTTCGCTGAGATTCTTCAGGTAAATATCCTGGCTATAATCAGGTACTCCTTTATGCGAGAGATGGCGTAAAAAGAAATATCCGGAAATTGCTATAATTACGATCAGAAATGCAACAACAATGGCAACCTTTTTTAATATTTTCATAACAAATTGGAATTAAATTAAAATAATGATGCAAATTATAAAAACTACGGATACTAAACGTAATTTTATTGGAATGTTGGAATGTTGGAATGTTGGAATACTAAAGAATTCAGCATCCCAGCATTCCATTACCCATTGTTAAATTATTTCATTTTTCCATCTTCCCATTTTTCCATTTTTCCATTCTTCCTTTATCCCCTCTATCCCCTCTATCCCCTCTATCTTTTTCCTACAAATATAGTTTGACCACTTGTACAATTACAGCAAATATTTATTGTTTTTCTATCTTTCAGAATTCTTTCTCTAAAATTTCTGAAATGATCTCCTTTCCAGATATCTCTGAAGTCAGTTGTTCCCACTTCTCCCATGGAATGCTCAGCATTCTTATCAAAGCAACATGGCACTAATTTGCCATTAAAAGTGATAACCGGAGAGCTCCATGCACGCCAGCACCGGTTAGTAAGCTTTTTCTTTAATTCATAATGCCCGTTAACAAATTTATAACGTGTTAACTTTTCACCTGCCGGAACCAGATCATTCCTGCAACTCATATCTTTTACCTGTGCTGTTTTGATCACTACCTTATCAACACCAAGTTTTTTCCCTAACTCTTTGATATCCCTTATTTGGTGTTCGTTGGTCCTTAATACCAGGAAGCTAATAATCAAGAATGGTTTCGATGAATGAAGTTTCTTTTTCCATTTCACAACTTTTTCAATTCCGGAAATCACTGTTTTCAAATCCCCTCCCACTCTGTACTTTTCATAAACCTCCTGCGTAGTTCCGTCAACTGAAATAATCAGCCTGTCAAGTCCGCTTTCAATTATTCCCCTGACATTCTCAATTGTAAGAAAATGGCCGTTGGTAGAAGTAGCTGTATATATATTTCTTTTTACTGCCATTCTTATTATGTCAAAAAGCCGGTTATTAAGAAATGGTTCACCCTGGAAATACAGAGCAAGAAATGTAAGATAGAGACCGGTTTCGTCAAGTATTTTATTGAATAATTCTATATCTATAAACCCATTTTCTCTGGAAAGATTATTGGTTCCTGCCGGGCATTCCGGGCAACTCAGGTTGCATAATGAAGAGGGTTCTATTGCTAAATTCGGGGGATAGCCCCACAGGAAGTGTTTCTTAAAAACTATTGACAGGAGATAGCTTATGCTAAGTAATAAGAAGTTCCATATTTTGCGAATAGTGAGCTTTCGTAGCAAGTGGTAAACATCCATTTTTTTATCTTACTCAAATAGCTATAAATGAAACAAGTACTAAATATAGCACCTTATGATAAAATGTAGTTGTATTGGAATATTGGAATATTGGAATGTTGGAATATTGGAACATAAGTTTAAACTTTGGAATTCATCATTAATCCTATAATTGCTAGAATGTGTCATCCCAAGTTCCCTCTTTCATTTTCTTTTGTAAAGATTTTACTAATTGGATTAACTCATTTTCGGTTTTATATTGAAGTTTGTCCATTTGTTCAAATTCTTCCTTTGTTATCTGGTTTGCTTTATAGAAACTAAATATGCAAGAATGATATTCTCCACTTGAACCTAATGCCATATTCAAAAAATTAAGATATTCTTTTATACTTCGTCTTGAATATCCTTCTGCAATATTCCTACTGATACTATGGGAAGAATCAATACAATTAGACACTGTTTTCTTCAGTTCATAAGGGAATTTTGACAATAACTTACATGTGAGGAAATACAATTCAACTGAATTATTCCACACTCGTAATTGTGTAAATCCTCTGTTAATGTTTTTTCTTTCCATTATTATTCGCTCCCACAATCCTTCACACAACCCGCTCATGAGGTTTTCGCAAACAAGTTTGCTCAAACGTTCCATTTTTCCACTATTCCATTATTCCAATAAATTTTAGTTATTTTCAAGTATCCTGAATAATTCATCAAGTTTAGGAGTAAGAATAATTTCGGTACGGCGGTTTTTTCTTCTGGCTTCTGTTGTTTTCACCTGATCAACCGGCATAAATTCACCTCGCCCGCTGGCAATAAGACGTTTAGGATTTATTGATGAATTATCCAGTAATATTCTAACCACCGCGGTAGCTCTTTTCACACTCAGGTCCCAATTATCTTTAATTGGTCCGCTGTCCGTCTTATATGGGACATCATCCGTATGCCCTTCAATCATAATATTGATATCAGTATTCCGTTCCAGAACCTGTCCAAGTTTTTTAAGTGCATTTACTCCACTTGGACTAACAATTGTACTCCCCGTTCCGAACAATAATTTTTCCTCAAGAGAAACATATACTTTGCCGTTTTTAAGTGTTACTGTTAAGCCATCATTTTCAAATCCCATTAATGCAGACGAAACTTTATCTTTCAATGTCAGAACAACAGAATCTTTTTTCTGAAGTATTTTTTCAAGCTCAATAAGTCTTGCATTCCTTTGATCAAGTTCAAAAAGCAATTCTTCAAGATTTTGTTTCTTACTGCTCAGAGATACTTCAAGTTCCCGAAGTTCATCCCCTTTCTCCTGTAAACTTTCCTGTGTAACCTGTAATTGTTTCAATAACCTTCTTGTTTCTTTGTCATTCCCCCTAATAAGCTCTTCCTGGGCTTTCTGTAAATCAATATATTGCCTGTTTACACGATTAAAATCTTTCATTAACATATCACACTCTTCGATTTTATCCCGGTGCTTTTTTTCTATCTCTTTTATTTCCCCTTCCAGGCTTTTAAGTTCAGATGTTAATTCCTTATTCTCAACCGAGAATCTCTGATTTTCTAATTTCAACAAATCTTTCTCGGTAAGCAGTTTCCGGTTTTTTTCCTGAATATCATTGAATTGCCGGGTAGGCACACAGGAAAAGACTGTAGAAATTACTATTGAAAAAATAACTACTTTTTTTAGTTGTATCTGCATGTTGTTTATGTTTTTTATTTATCATTCAATATTAACAACTTTTTTTCAAAAATTATATTTTATTATTACATGAATAACCCTGACTGATTTTTTAATATTAAAAGTTCGTGCTACTAAATTTCTTATCTTTGCATCTACATAATGATTTAGTCATGTCAGATGATGCCTATAAATTGCTTAACCGTATTGTTACTCCTGATGATCTCAGGAAACTCTCTCCGGAAAAACTTCCACAGGTAAGTCGAGAGTTGCGACAGTTCATTATTGATATTGTAAGTTCTAATCCCGGTCATTTTGGGGCCAGTCTGGGGGTTGTTGAACTTACAGTTGCTCTGCACTATGTATATAACACACCACACGATCTTATTGTCTGGGACGTAGGACACCAGGCCTATGGACATAAGATACTTACCGGTCGCAGGGAAATATTTGACACAAACCGTAAATACAAAGGAATAAGCGGTTTCCCTAAACCCGATGAAAGTAAATATGATTCATTTGGCGTAGGTCATTCATCCACCTCAATTTCTGCAGCTTTGGGAATGGCTATCGCTGCCCGGAAGAAGGATGAGAAGAGGCACGTTGTAGCAATAATTGGAGATGGTGCCATGACTGCAGGCCTTGCATTTGAAGGGTTAAACAATGCCGGAATTCAGAACTCAGACTTGTTAGTCATACTTAATGACAATAATATCGCTATTGATCAGAACGTGGGTGCAATGAAAGAATACCTTCTTGATATTACAACAAGCAAAACATATAATCGCATAAAAAATGATATCTGGCAATTACTGGGAAAAATTAAACTTCCCGGGCGAAATCCGCGCTCTCTTATTCAGAAGCTTGATCATGGTGTAAAATCGGCTGTTCTGAAGCACAGCAACCTGTTTGAATCAATGAATTTTAGATATTTTGGTCCTGTTGACGGTCATGATGTAATGCACCTTACACAGGTACTCAATGACCTTAAAAACATTCCCGGACCAAAATTACTTCATTGCCTGACAGTAAAAGGCAAAGGTTTTAAACAGGCAGAACTTAATCAAACGCGGTTTCACGCTCCCGGAAAATTTAATAAAACCACGGGCGAAATCCTTATAGTAAAAACTGACAAGGTTAACCCACCCAAATACCAGGATGTTTTTGGACACACTATCATTGAGCTTGCTGAGAAAAATGAAAAAATTGTTGGGATAACTCCAGCTATGCCTACCGGTTCATCATTGAATTTAATGATGGAAAAAATGCCTGACAGGGTATTTGATGTTGGAATTGCCGAACAGCATGCGGTTACTTTTTCAGCCGGGTTAGCAAAACAAGGAATGAAGCCTTTCTGCAATATATACTCTACATTTATGCAAAGGGCTTACGATCAGGTAATCCACGATGTTGCTATCCAGAATCTGGATGTTGTTTTCTGTCTTGACAGGGGCGGGATAGTTGGAGAGGACGGAGCAACACATCAGGGTGTTTTCGACCTGGCATACATGAGAAACGTACCTAATATGACAGTATGTGCTCCCATGAACGAAGAAGAGTTGCGCAATCTAATGTATTCTGCACAAAAGGATAAAATGGGGCCATTCTCTATTCGTTATCCAAGGGGCAGAGGTGTAATGCCGGAATGGAAAAAACCGTTTCGTGAAATTCCTGTAGGTAAAGGTCGCCTGATAAGAGAGGGACATGATATCGCTATCCTGTCAATCGGACATGTTGGGAATTTTGTTGTTGAAACTACTGAACATTTGAAAAAGGAAAATATTAGTGTTTGCCATTATGATATGCGATTCGCAAAACCCCTTGATGAAGAGATACTGCACAAAGTTTTCAAAGAATTTGAATTTGTAATTACAATTGAAGACGGAACTGTTACCGGAGGATTCGGCTCAGCTGTTATTGAATTTATGGCTGAACATCAATATTCTTCTCATGTGAAAAGAATGGGAGTCCCGGATCGTTTTATTGATCAGGGAACCCCGGAAGAATTATACCGTGAATGTGGTTATGATACCGAAGGAATTTTCACTACCGTTAAACAATTCCTCAAAAGAAAAACAATATCCCATACCGGATAGTCCTGCACCGGATATCATGAAGTAAGAATAATGGAATAATGGAGTATTGGAATGTTGGAATATTGGGAAGAAAAATACAACCAGGTGAATAAGGCAGTTACAATTCCTCTAAAAAAGTTCCTGTATTTTACAAATATACTAAATCCATAAGTTCATTCTTAACCCGGAACTCGTAACCCGGAACACTGCATCAATGTCCTGATAAAACAGAAAAAAGGTTTAATACTCTATTTTTTTATAAATCAAACTTTATACCCTGCGCCAGGGGTAGTTCAGTACTCCAGTTAATTGTATTGGTCTGCCTTCTCATATAAGCTTTCCAGGAATCAGACCCCGACTCCCGGCCACCTCCTGTATCTTTTTCACCACCAAATGCACCACCAATTTCAGCTCCTGAGGTACCGATGTTCACATTAGCTATTCCGCAATCAGACCCTGCCTCTGAAAGGAATTGCTCGGCTTCTCTTAAATTAAGAGTGAAAATTGCTGAGGATAAACCCTGAGGCACATCATTGTTTATACTAATTGCTTCATCAATCGTTTTATATTTTATCAGGTATAAAATAGGTGCAAATGTTTCATCCTGTACTATATTATAATGGTTCTCAACTTCGACAATTGCCGGATCAACATAATTAGAAGAACCATATTTTTCAGGATCAAGAATATTCCCTCCTATAGCAATATTGCCACCTTCCTTCTTAGCCTGGTCTAAAGCATTATGGAAAAGATCAACAGCCATACCGTCAATTACCGGACCTACAAGTGTGTTTGGATCAAGTGGATTGCCGATTTTTTTTGCAGCCTGCCGGTAAGCATTTACCAGTTTCGCCTTTACATCCTCATAAATTGATTCGTGAATTATTATACGACGTGTACTGGTGCAGCGCTGACCTGCAGTACCCAACGCTCCGAAAACCACGGCAGGTATAGCCATATCAAGATCGGCATGCTGAGAGATGATAATAGCGTTGTTTCCACCCAGTTCAAGGATAGTTTTACCAAGACGTTTACCTACGATACTACCAACCCTTTTCCCAACAGCTGTCGATCCTGTAACCGAGAAC
Organism: Bacteroidota bacterium; assembly: GCA_015222065.1. Taxonomy (GTDB): domain Bacteria; phylum Bacteroidota; class Bacteroidia; order Bacteroidales; family VadinHA17; genus JADFUQ01. The sequence goes on along the minus strand of JADFUQ010000203.1, from coordinate 1,138 downwards.
AAGACAATTCTTTTATCTGACAGGAAATTATCTCCAAGTACCGATGATTTGGCTATCATAAGGTTAAACACCCCTTCGGGTAGATCGTTGTCTGTAAGTACTTTCGCGATAATATTATGTACAGCTATTGCAGTAAGGGGAGTTTTTGAACTTGGCTTCCAGATTACAACATCTCCTGCAATAGCTGCTATCATAGCATTCCATGCCCATACTGCTACCGGGAAATTGAATGCTGTAACAATACCTACAATTCCAAGTGGATGGTATTGGTCGTATATTCTGTGGTCAGGCCGTTCGGAATGCATAGTATAGCCATTTAACAATCTTGCCTGTCCCACAGCAAAATCACAGACATCAATCATTTCCTGAACCTCTCCAAGACCTTCCTGGTAAATTTTCCCCATTTCAAGAGTTACAAGCTTACCAAGGTCATCTTTTGCTTCACGAAGAGCCAAACCAATCTGACGTACAATTTCTCCTCTTGCGGGAGCAGGCATTTTTCTCCAGATAATAAAAGCTTCCTGTGCTTTTTGAACAACACTTTCGTATTCCTCTTTTGAGGCATTCTGAACTTTAGCTATTTCTTCCCCGTCAATTGGTGAAATTGAACAGGTTATGTCCCCCAGGCATTTCATCCAGTTTGCTCCTGTTGAAGCGCCTGAATTTATATCCTTAATGCCAAGGTTTTTAAGCATTGTTTTAATGTTGTAATCCTGTTCTTTCATGTTATGATTATTTAGTTATAAACGCAATTAATACTTCAAATCCGTTATCAAAAATAAATATTTAATAGGAATTGTATGCAGAATAAAACAGGTTTTATAGCAGTATTAAACAGTACGAATTTTTTGCTGTTAAAAAACAATTCTATTACCTTCGCCTGCCCGATGTTTGAAGAAGTAGTGAGTAGTAAGTGGTGAGTGATGAAGTCATGGCACTAATAATCTGTCCATGGTTTTCCTCCTTCATACTTCTTACTTCATACTTCTTACTTCTTATATGCCCAGGTGGCGGAATTGGTAGACGCGCTGGTCTCAAACACCAGTGGTAGCGATACCGTGCCGGTTCGATCCCGGCTCTGGGTACAATTTAATAACCTTCCTTAAAAGAGGTTTTAATTAATTTAAGAAACATGAGT
>JADFUQ010000202.1 GCA_015222065.1 Bacteroidota bacterium | reverse complement strand
AATCGGCAACTATTTATAGCGCAAAACAACTGCCTCAAGCATCAACTGACTTCTGTTTTGATTCTTTAAAAACCATATTCATTGGTAGACTGATCTTATCATGGGACTTAGCAATTGAAGTTATAAGCCAATATAGACAAGCATTCGGGGAAAATGAAAAAATAGAAGACCATCAAAAAGTATCACAGTTTTTGCTTGAATCCAGGTTGACGACTGATTTGAACAAACTATTAAATACATACAATATTTCGGTTGACAAAGTGTATCCGGAAAAAATCTTTTTTACTACCAAAAAAGATCTGTGCCGGGCGAGCAAAATAGAAACAGACTCGACATCGGTACCAGGAATAATATTGGATTGTTTGATTTGGGTAGGACTAAAAAGAAATTAAAAATCCTTTTATTCATAACGTTATGGATTATTTTATGAAGAGTAAAACCGAAAGAAGAATAAATATGAGAAGTATTTTTTTAGTATTATTTATAGCATCACTATTCACATCGTGTAAAGTTGAAAACAGCACTTTATTTGTTGAAGCAGAAAATTTTGAAGAAAAAGGTGGCTGGTTGGTAGATCCTCAGTTTGTTGAACAAGTTGGTTCACCCTATTTGTTAGCACATGGATTAGGGGAGCCGGTTAAAAATGCAAAGTCGCGGCTAACTTTCGTAAAAACTGGACGATATCATGTTTGGGCAAGAACAATGAATTGGGCACCGGGAAAATGGGAAGCTCCCGGACGTTTTAAAATAGTTATAAATAACCATGAATTAGAAACAATTCTGGGTACTGAACCGGGATGGACCTGGCAGTATGCAGGTAGCATTAACATTAATGAAAAGAATACTTTTATAGAGTTAAGAGATTTAACTGGTTTTGATGGCAGATGTGACGCTATCTGTTTTTCAACCACTAAACAAATACCTCCCAATCAAAAAGATGAATTAAGGAAATGGAGAAAAGAACAGCTAAATGAAAACGAGACACCTAATCAAAGTCAGGATTTTGACCTGGTTATAGTTGGTGGAGGTTTAGCCGGATGTGCAGCAGCCATAGCATCGGCAGAGCAGGGCTTGAACGTAGCCCTGATACATGACAGGCCGATCCTAGGTGGTAATGCCAGTAGCGAAATCCGTGTTCATACACTTGGCATTACCTGGTATTATGACAGGATACTTAAATTAATCAATACCGAACACTATCCCAATGGTTCTCCTGAAGCAATAAAAGATGATATAAAAAGGCATAAAAACATTGAAAAATACCAAAACATAACATTATTCTTAAACTGGCGGGCATACGCCACTAATACGAGCAATGATTCAATAATATCGGTAGATGCAAGGCATACATCAAACGGTGAAACCATACGTTTTACCGCACCACTTTTTGTCGATTGTACCGGGGATGGCTGGATTGGTTATTGGGCTGGTGCTGAATATATGTATGGTCGTGAAGATTCATTAAAATATAATGAAAACTGGAAAAAGTATGGGGAATTGTGGAGCCCTGCTAAACCTGATAACCGGGTAATGGGGTCTTCTGTTCTCTGGCGATCTGTTGATGCCGGAAAACCTGTTAACTTTCCCAAAGTCCCCTGGGCCATGGATATTGCGAAAACACATGCTGCAATAAATGGTGAGTGGTACTGGGAATTCACCCGCGACGATTTGCATCAAATTGATGATGCTGAAAAAATCCGGGACCACATGTTTAAAGCAATCTATGGTTCTTTTTATAATGCGAAACAAAAACCGGAATATGCCAATTTAAAGCTTGAATGGGTTTCATATCTTGTTGGTAAAAGAGAGTCAAGAAGATTAACAGGCGACTATATTTATACTTTTTCAGATGTTAAACAAATGAAAGAGTTTAATGATTCTGTTGTTAAAGAGAAGAGGGAGGTTGATGTCCATTATCAGCAGTATCTTGTCGATTCAACAAAACCTGACTTTCTTTCTGAAGCTCTTTTTTATCAAATTGACCATTATTATATTCCATACCGTTGTCTCTATTCGAAAAATATCAAAAATCTTCTTATGGCAGGAAGGTGTTTCAGTTGCTCCCATATTGGATTAGGAGGACCCAGAGTTATGAATACAACCGGTCAAATGGGTGCTGCTGTTGGATATGCTGCTTCGCTGTGTACAGAACATAAGGCAAGCCCACGGGATATTTATTATAATTATCTGGAGGAATTAAAATATCTTATTATAAATAGTAATAAAAACAAGCTATAACGCTGTGTATGCCTAATGGTTGAGATAATGTGAATCCGATAGCTTTTGCCCTGCTTGAAAGTTGTTTCTGTTTGATACCGGATCATCCGCAAACAGTTACCAAAGGCTAAGACTAAGGCTAAGGATAGGAAGATGAAAGATTTTAGGATTTTAGGAAATTATTATTTGTAATGACATATAAAGATTTCGATGATATACAAAAAGAGAAAACTTAGAAAAACATAATAATCTGAAAATTATTTTACTTGTTATTAAGAAGATCAGAATGGATTAATTTTTTACAATTAAACTTTTTTGTATGAAAAGGATTCCTGAAATTTTATCTGTCCTGTTAGTAATATTGATCAATGTTCAGATACCTTTTGCACAAAACATTATAATAGACACAACATTGGAGTTGCTTATTTGATTATTAACGAGCTTGGTTTATCATTAGAATATTTTCAACAAGCTCTTGAAATATTAAAAAAGGCGGTCATTTCTGACCGCCTGAATCGTATATATACAAAATGAAAGTGCAGGAGAATTTGTGAATCTTATTTATCCTCCTCCGTTTTATATGTATAATAAACATTTCCCCAGAAATTCTCATCATACATCCACTCCTCAATCTTCACTTCTTCCTCCTGATCTTCATTTTGCGTGTAATAAGTACTTGTTGAAACCAGCCAGAAAGAATCATTATACATCCATTCTTCAATTTCAATCTTAGGATCATTATCAGTCAATTTCTGTTCAAACTCTTCAAAATTCAGCATCCATGGTTCAATACATATTTCTGATTCTGATTCTTCTGCTTTAAATCTGGATTTGTAATTTTTTAACCAGTAACTTTCATCTATCATCCATGCTTCAACCTGAATCTCTGTTTCCTCTTCAACTACCGGAAAATAAATTTTATTAACCGTGACATTTGTATTAAGAGGCTGACTAAATACACCCTGTACTAAACATAGCAGGCCCATAATTATAAAGATAAGTAATAATCCTAGTGGCTTTGGGAAACCGCTTTTTTCAATCATTTGTGCTTTCATTTTTGTGTCCTCCATTTCTTTTGTTTACAACTT
>JADFUQ010000201.1 GCA_015222065.1 Bacteroidota bacterium | reverse complement strand
GGTCTGTCATTTCGAATATTCCTGCGCGTCCCCACTACATATTCATTCCCTGCCTGTTTCCCGTAATGATATTCAACAAACAGACTTTCTGAATAATTTATAAAACTCTCGTGGATCCACATATCGGCGATATCCTTGTAGGTTATACTGTTAGCAAACCATTCATGTCCGGATTCATGAATAATGATAAAATCAAATTTTTCTCCCCAACCGGACCGGCTCAGATCATTGCCAAGGTAGCCATTTTGATATCCGTTGCCATATGTAATAGAACTTTGATGCTCCATACCAAGATAGGGTGCTTCAACCAGTTTATAACCATCTTCATAAAAAGGATATGGTCCGAACCAGTATTCAAAAGCTGCCAACATGAGCTTTACCTGTTTAAATTGATTTTTAGCCTTTTCAAGATTTTCCTTCAGAACATAGTAGTCGCAATCCAGTTCTCCTTTTTCTCCCTGGTATTTTTCTGAAAAATGGGCATAATCAGCAATATTTATATTAACTCCATAATTATTTATTGGGTTAGATACGAACCAATGATATGTTTTTGTTTTGTTATCATGTGCTTCAACTTTCCTTAGTTTTCCGTTTGAAACATCAATCAGATCTTCCGGAACAGTTACACTTATTAGCATACTGTCAGGTTCATCATACATATGATCTTTACATGGCCACCAGATACTTGCGCCAATACCCTGGCATGAAGATGCAATAAAAGGGTTATTATTCCGGTCTTTTTTCCATGTAATGCCTCCATCCCAGGGAGGTCGGAGGGCTACCCTGGGTTTGCCACCGTAGTGTAATTCAATTTCATTTATGGCTCCGGGAATCTGTCTTGCAACCAGTTGGATGAAATGTACATTTCCTTCATGCTTAATTTTCAATACTTTACCGTTCTGAAAAGCTTTATAAAGTATTAGCGGTGGTTGAAGGTCGATTTGTATTACATTGTTCTTTTCAAGCACCTTATACATTACAATATTTTTTCCTTTGATTGTACTGTCAGCCGGATTCACTGAAATATCAAGATGATAATAGGTTAGATCCCACCATTTCCTTTCTTCTGTTATTGATCCTCTTAAAGTGTCTTGTCTGGTAAAAGAGGTAGTTTGAGAAAATATCTGGCTAAAACAACAAATGATAAAAATAAAAGTCAGTGTTATTCTATTCATTTTGGATTTATTTTTTCCTTCATCCCCCCGGTACTAGATCTAGGTTTTCTTTCTGTCCTTATAAATCAGGTAAAAAGTAATTATAAATGCAACAAAAATAGAAGACATAATGGGCACGTTAAGCGTAAGCCATGGTTCAGTAAATATTTTCCATTTAGCAAGTATTTCTACAGCATTCCAGAAAATGATAGCAGTTGGGATAGCGTACCTGATTGCTCTTCCCATTTCTTTAATTTTCAGCAGCTTATATATTAAATAAATTCCACATCCTATAGAAAGGATAAAGATTAGATAAGTAACAGGATGGTGAACTCCGAAAATATTTTCATCGTATACGAGAAGTAATAAAACATAAAAAGTCCACATGACAAGAACTATTTGAAAGGCTGTCCGGGGACCGTAATTGCGGATTCTTCCCTCAGATATCGGACCTTTCATCAGAGGCAGTTTTCTTCTTAAATAAAGTATAAAACTACATCTGACATCCTCATGATAAAGGAGATAAATAAAAATTACTAAAACAAAGGGCCAGGTGAATTCCATTAGGCGGTACTCAGGAGCTGTTCCGTTAAGAGGAGGTATTTCCAAAATCCTGGAGCCAAAGATCAACCCGTATTCCACTGCACCTATCCAGATAAGTATCCCTCCTAATGCTCCGTTCATACTTTGCCATGTGCTGGTTTTATTATACCGGGTAATAAAAATGAGAAAAACCCCAAAGAGTGAAAGGATAATGGCAGACCAAATCATAAAATTTTGGTTAAAGCCATGTTTTTCATCTATCAGATTGATAACCATCATTAAAGAATGACCAATCCCCATAATTAAAAAGAAAAATATAGTGGCTTTTATTCCTTTCATTTT
>JADFUQ010000200.1 GCA_015222065.1 Bacteroidota bacterium | reverse complement strand
CCGTTAAAGTGGTTAAATAATCTTCATGCTTACTAACACATATTATGAGAAATTCAAAAAAACTCTTAAATTTATTAATTAATATGATTCATCCGGAAAAGTGTCAGATGGAAGAAGAAATGGAATGATGCCTGCCCTGTGAAATGCGACGCAGGAGCTATTTCTATAGGGGAATAATGGAAGAATGGGAAGAAAAAACATTAACCAAGGAAGGAATAGTGAATTCTTGCGTTTAAACTTATGTTCCAGTATTCCAATATTCCAGTATTCCAGTATTCCAATATTCCAATATAAATGATTTATATCACTATATCACAGAATTAACATTTATCATTTGTTTATAAATATTAATGCTGTTAATTTGGCTGTTAATTTTTTCACAATAAGAATAACAATTATTTCAAGCTAATAAAACTATGGAAAACAATACGGTACATTCTGCAATCAGGAAATACAATCAGGATAAAACGAGGTTGATGGATATCCTTATTGAGATACAAGACAACGAAAATCATATTTCTGATGATGCTGTCAGGATAATTTCAGAAAAACTGGGATTGTCTATTGTTGATGTAGAGCAAACCATTTCATTCTATCACTTCCTGTCAAAAGAGTCATTAGGAAAATACACTATATATTTAAACAATAGTGTAGTTTCAAATATGATGGGCCGACAAATAGTTGCTGAAACTTTTGAGAATGAAGCTGGTTGTAAGTTTGGCGAGGTTACCAATGATGGCCTTATTGGCTTATTTGATACTGCGTGCATTGGGATGAGTGACCAGGAACCTGCAGCCCTGATTAACGGCAATGTTTTTATACACCTCACTCCTTTCCGGGTAAAAGAAATTGTACGTGATATGCGAGCCGGTAAAGATGTAAACAAAATGCATACCTCTTATTTAGGTGGCGGGCAAAACAAATCTGAATATCTCAATTCTGTCGTCCGGAATAATATTATGAGGATAGGGCCTGTATTAAGTGATGATTATGATCCCGGAATAATTATAAAGAAAACCCTGCCGCAATTAACTCCTGAGCAAGTAATTGAAGAGATTAAAACATCAAATATCAGAGGACGTGGAGGGGCAGGTTTCCCTACAGGTTTGAAATGGGAATTTTGCCGTAAAGCTAAGGGGGATAAAAAATATATTCTATGTAATGCAGATGAAGGGGAACCGGGAACTTTTAAAGACAGGGTAATACTTACTGAAAAACCAAAGCTATTATTTGAAGGAATGGTCATTGCAGGATATTCTATTGGAGCAACAGAAGGTATTCTGTATCTCAGGTATGAATACAAATACCTTGAGCATTACCTTGAAAATGTTCTGAAAGAAGCACGGGAAAAGAACCTGCTTGGCAAAGACATTGGAGGAATAATAGGATTCAACTTTGATATCAGGATCCAGTTTGGAGCCGGAGCATATATTTGTGGAGAAGAATCGGCCCTGATTGAGTCAGTTGAAGGTAAGCGAGGGGAGCCACGTGACCGTCCTCCATTCCCGGTCGAAAAAGGATATAATGATTGCCCCACCGTTGTAAATAATGTTGAAACCCTTTGTTCTGTGGTCAAGATCATGCATAATGGAGGTGAGTGGTACAGTTCACTCGGCACCCCGGAATCTACAGGTACTAAAGTTCTCAGTATATCAGGTGATTGCAGATATCCCGGAATTTATGAAGTGGAATGGGGACTGATAATTACTGATATCCTTGACATGGTTGGGGCAACAGCCGTTCAGGCAATTCAGGTTGGCGGACCTTCAGGTTCTCTCATAGGACCTGAAGAATATGACAGAAAACTTTGTTATAGTGATTTAGCTACCGGAGGATCATTCATTATTTTTAATTTCACCAGGGATCTGTTAAAAGACGTAGTTCTTAATTTTACAGACTTTTTTATTGAAGAATCATGTGGTTCATGCGTTCCTTGCAGGGCAATGACACCCCTGTTTAAACAAAATCTTGAAAAGATCCTGAGTGGTAACGGTGTGGCAAGCGATCTGGAAGATCTGCAAAACTGGGGCAAATTAATGAAAACAAACCGTTGTGGATTAGGTCATACTGCAGCTAATCCAATACTGACAAGCCTGAAAAATTTCAGATACCTTTACGAGGAAAAACTGGAAAGAGGAAAAGAATATGAAACAGGATTTAATCTGGAACAAGCTGTAAGTGAATCGTGTGAAGCAACAAAAAGAGTTCCGAATTTTTAATAAACAAACAATCTAAAATAATGGCTGATATAATCAACTTTACCATTGACGGAAAAGAATGCGTGGCTGAAAAAGGCATTTTTATTTTACAAGCTGCTAAAGAAAATGATATTTACATTCCGACTTTATGTAATTACGAAGGTGTAAAACCCCAGGGATCGTGCCGGATTTGTACAATCAAGACCAATGGACAATTTACTACCGCATGTACCACACCGGTGGCGGATGGAATGGAAATTGAAAATAATACAGACGAAATAAACGATCTTAGAAAATCGATAATTGAGTTGCTTTTTATTGAAGGAAACCATTTCTGCCCTGCTTGTGAAATGAGTGGTAACTGCGAACTTCAGGCTCTTGCCTACAGGTTTCAAATGATGGTTCCCAGGTTCACTTTTCAATTTCCGAAAAGAGAAATTGATGCCCGTCATCCAAAAATACTCAAAGACCAGAACAGATGTATAAGATGCAAAAGATGTATCCGTTCAATAAAAGACGAAAAAGGCAGAAGTATCTTTGCTTTTTACGGAAGAGGCAAAAATATAGAAGTACATATTGATCCTGAATTGGGAAGCAAATTAACAGACAAACTGGCTGCAAAAGCTGTTGAAGTTTGCCCTGTTGGATCCATACTTCCACGCGAAAAGGGCTTCAGAACACCGATTGGACAAAGAAAATTCGATCATAAACCCATCGGAAGCGAATATAAACATTAGAAAACTCAATTTTAAAGAGAATTTGTTATGAGTAAACCAGTAATAGCAACTGCAACATTAGCCGGATGTTTCGGATGTCATATGTCATTACTTGATATTGACGAAAAGATACTTGATTTGATTGAGCTGGTAGAGTTCAATAAATCCCCCATTGACGATATCAAGAATTTTACCAAAAAATGTGATATCGGACTTATTGAGGGAGGATGTTGCAACAGTGAGAACATACATGTGCTGAAAGATTTCAGAAAAAATTGTAATATCCTTATATCGTTTGGTGAATGTGCCATCATGGGCGGTTTACCTGCCTACAGGAATCCTATTCCCATTAAAGAATGTCTTGAGGAGGCATACCTGAACGGACCAAGCGTTAAAGGACACAATGAATCAGGGATTATACCAAATGATGAAGAAATACCTATGATGCTCAATAAAGTCTATCCATGTCATGAAATTGTAAAGATTGACTATTTTCTTCCCGG
>JADFUQ010000199.1 GCA_015222065.1 Bacteroidota bacterium | reverse complement strand
GAAACAACTTCAATGATGGAGTTTATGACAAAGCACCATTTTGTAATCTCGGCAAATTTTCACTCGGGAGCTGAAGTAGTGAATTATCCCTGGGATACCTGGCAAACTAAGGATGAGGAAGGAACAGCCTTTCATTCTCCCCATCCCGATGATAGCTGGTTTCAGCTTGTTAGCAAGGAATATGCAGATACAGCCCAATTTTTCGGTCCGGCCGGCTATTTTACTAACCCAGCCTCCAGTGGATTTATATTAGGCGGTAACTGGTATATGATCAGCGGTGGAAGACAGGATTATGCAACTTATTTTCTTCAGGGTAGAGAAGTAACAATCGAACTTGATAATACAAAAATAACTCCTGAAAATGACCTGGATAATCTTTGGAATTATAACTACCGGTCGTTTCTAAATTATATCTCCCAGGCTTTGTATGGGATACGCGGCGAAGTTACCGATTCTATTACCGGGCAACCATTAAAAGCTGAAGTTTGGATTAATGAACATGATCAGGATAGCTCACAGGTATTTTCCGATTCACTTTCAGGAAAGTTCGTCAGGTTACTTAATGAAGGGAAATATAATTTAATGATCACATCAGACGGGTATGAGGAAAAACGAATTGACAGTATCAGTGTGGAAAACTATCAAACAACCTATACCCAGATACAACTGGTGCCAATAGGATACGGAATAGCCGAAGAATTATTTGATGAACAGCAAATGCTGAATCTTTACCCCGATCCGGTGTCCGGGATACTGTATATCGAAATAAAACCGGAAATGCCCGGATTATTTGCAGTTGAAATAATTAGCATTGATGGGAAAATTATACGTTACATAGACAATATTAGCGTTCTTTATACAGGAACCGTCGTTAAAACTGATGTAAATGAACTAAGTGGAGGTATCTATTTCATTCGCCTTAGAAATAACAAAAAGGTATGGGTGAAGAAATTTATTAAATCAGAATAGAAAAGACATAATTAAATTAATGTAAATCCATAAAGTCAAACAAATTTTGAATTAATGAACTAAATGGTAAATAACAAATAACAAATAACAAATAGCAAATAAATTCCAAATAACAAGAAACAAATCTCAAATAGACTACAATTTTCAAATAACAAAAATTCGAAACAGAATTAACCGATATATTGTTTTTGCGCCTTTCTTTTTTTGAACATTGGGATTTGATATTTATTTGTATTTTGGTGCTTGTTTTTTGTGATTTTTAATATTTTTTTAGACTTTCGGACTTTATTGACGGACTCTAATTATTTGTCTTAAAATCTTAAATCACTAACAATGCTCAAAACCGGGAATCTGTTTTTTATTGTTTTTTTATTTTTTACATCCTTATTTAATGTAACAGCTCAGTCAGGACCGAAGATTCCTCCCGGGAAGCCAAAGTTAATAGTTGGAATTGTGATTGAACAGATGCGGTATGAATACCTGCCGAGGTACTGGGATAAACTAAGTGACAAAGGATTCAAAAGGTTGATTAACGGAGGTTCCTTTTGCAGGAATGCCCGTTACAATTACCTGTTCACACAATCAGCTCCGGGACATTCAACTATCTCTACCGGTTCATATCCATCTGAACATGGTATTGTTTCTGACGACTGGTTTAACAGATTGCTGAATAAAAAGATTTATGCCACTTCTGATATGAAAATGTTGCCTGTTGGTGGTAGTTTTGAAACCGGACAAAATTCACCTGCTAACTTGTTGCCTTCTACATTTTCCGATGAACTTAAAATATTTAGTAATTCCCGTTCCAAAATAATTGGTGTTGGTATGGATCCTCATGCTGCCATTTTATCAACAGGGCACATGGCTGATGGTGCTTATTGGTATGATGATAAAACAGGTACATGGATGAGCAGCAGTTTCTATATAGACTCTCTGCCTGGTTGGGTTAATGAATTCAATAATAAAGCTTTACCTGATATTTATCTTGAACGGATATGGAAACCTCTTTTCCCAATAGGTGAATATACTGAAAGTCAGCCGGATACAAGTCGATATGTGAAAGGAATAAAAAATCAGAAAAATTTTCCTTACGATCTGGATATACTTAGCAGGATAAATAGGAATCAAAGAGATTATTCCGTTTTGAGATATACTCCTTTTGGTGACACATACGTAAAAGATTTTGCTATTACAGCAATTCTGGAGGAAGAACTCGGGAAGGATGATATTACTGATATGATCACTATAAGTTTTTCAGTATTGGATTTTATTGGGCATGCTTTTGGGCCAAATTCTGTAGAAATGGAAGATGCTTTTCTGTCATTGGACAGGGACCTTGCACATTTACTTGATTTCCTTGAAGATACTTTTGGAAAGGAGAACATCCTGATCTATCTTACTGCTGCACATGGGATATCAGCTTCCCCGCAGTTATTAGAAAGTAAAGGTCTTACTACAGGCAAATTTTCTTCATTGAAGGCAATTTCACTTTTAAAAAGTTATTTAAATGTTACCTATGGAGAAGGTGACTGGGTGCTTGGTTATCATGGACAGCAGATCTTCCTGAATCGCAACTTAATTGAAGATTCCCGGTTGTCACTTGAGAATTTTCAGACCAGGGTAGCCGGTTTTATTATCCAGTTTTCGGGTGTTGCTAATACGGTTACATCTTCAACTTTGCAAACAACACAGTTCACAGGGGGAATTAATGAAAAAATCCGGAATAGTTTTAATCAGGCAAGGTCGGGAGATGTAATTATCAATCTGAAACCCGGATGGATTGAAGAGAATGGGAATGTTGCCGAACATAACTCTGCCTGGTCATACGACGTTCATGTACCGCTTGTTTGGTATGGGTGGAAAGTTCTTCGAAAAGTAATTCACCGCAGGGTGGATATTATCGAAATAGCACCTACATTATCCTATATGCTCAATATTTCTTATCCAAACGCGAGTACTGCCGATCCAATACAGGAGGTTGTTAAATAAAAGTGAACTTAAGTGAAGAAATGAGTAAATGATAAAATGAGTAAATGATAAAATGAGGAAATAAGGAGAAGATGAGAAGATGAGAAGATGGGCGAAGAGGTGAAGTTTTAACCGGATTTTATTGGTTGAAAAAGGATTTTGCGAGGAGCGAAGCGACGAAGCAAACTCCCAAAAACAACCAGAATGTTAAATAAAT
>JADFUQ010000198.1 GCA_015222065.1 Bacteroidota bacterium | reverse complement strand
ATCACTAAAAAACAGAAAAATAGAGGAAAAATAATGAAATGGTTAGAGATTATTGAACTTCGATCAGTAGACATCAATCGGGGGTTGCTGGAATCGCAATTGCAAAAGTTGATTAATAAAGTGTATAATAATATTAACGGTTCTTCGCGGAGATGGAATGGCAAATAGAAAACAAATTTATATTGTATTGATAATTTCACTTTTGGCAAACTTCTTATTTGCTGAAAGTATGGATATTGATGCAACATTAAAAAGGGCCAAAGAACAAAGCAAAGATTTGAAACTGGCCAAAGCAGAGCTGGATATTGCGCAAGAAAATATAAATGAGGCCTGGGCCTCTGCGCTGCCAAATATTTCTGCAGATGTGAATTATTCCCGTAATTTGAAAGAGCAATTCTTTTTTATTAATGGCGATCTTCCTGCAGGCCAAAGCAACAAATTGTCTTTTACTTTTAAAAATGTCTATTCACTTACTGCAAAATTGGAACAAACCTTGTACAGTTTTGGTAAAGTCGGCACAGCATTGGAAATTGCCTACGATTTTGAAAAGTATGCGGAGATGAATTACCAATACCAGCGACAGCAAATTTTAACCAATACGCGGACTGCTTTTTATAATGTACTGTTGATGAAACAGATTTCAAAAGTAACAAAAGATTCTGAGACAAGCGCAAAAGGGAATTTTGATGAAGCCCAAACAAAGTTTGAAAGCGGCGTTGCCTCAGAGTATGAAATGCTACAGGCCGAGGTACGCTGGCGAAACAGCATTCCTATAAGCATCGCAGCAAATAAAAATTATCTTCAGGCATTGAACAGCTTAAAATTAATCCTGAATATTCCATTAAAAAATGAGCTAATGCTGACCGGTTCATTGGATAATTTGCCGCCTATGCCAACTCAGGCCAATCCGGTTGATGTTTTGGGTACACGCCTGGATTACAAAGCCATCCAACTGGAAGGGCAGATGCGCGAAAAAAATGTTAATATAGAATTTGCCAATCATCTGCCAACACTTACAGGCCATTTTTTCTACAGCTATTCAGGGCAGTCTGATAAATATAATATTGAAAATGATTTTGATAATTATGTTGTTGGGGTACAGCTAAATATTCCGCTTTTTTCTGGTGGGTTTACTTCAGCGCAGGTACAAAAGGCCAAGATCGAATCATTTAAAACACAAACGCGTATTGCCCAGGTAAAAGATGAAATTGAAATAGGTTTGGACAATGGGTGGTTAAATCTACAAGAAGCGAATGAGCGTATAACCGCTTCTGAGAAAAATGTATCTACTGCACAGCGCGCATTTGAAATTGCCGAAATCCGTTGGGATAATGGGCTGGCAACACAACTGGAGTTAAAAGATAGCCGCTTGTTTTTGGACCAGGCGAAAGTAAACCGGCTTACAGCACAATTTGATTATTTAAAAGCTTATTTTGATTGGCAGCTGGTTACAGGCCAATGGGATGAAGAATAAAATATATTATTTTGGAGGTTTGATGAAAATCATATTAATCATTTTAATTTTTGTTAGCAGTATTCTTTTGCTGAGTTGCTCTAGTAAAAGTAATGCAGAAACAACAAAAACTGCAGAAAAAGTAAGCGGTACACCTGTTAAGACATCTTTGTTAATTGATGGCCAATTTGAGGAATACCTTAATCTGACAGGGATTATAAAAGCTAACAGCCAGGTTAAGCTTGTGGCAGAGGAAGCAGGAATTTTAATTAATCTTTTGCATGATAAAGGCAGCTATGTTAAAAAAGGCGCTGCGCTGGCAATTATTGAAAACAAAGTTATAGCCGCAAACAAAGCTCAGGCAAAGGCCTTTTTTAAGGAAGCTGAAATAAACCTTAAAAGCAGCCAGATCATGTTTTCAAAAAAAGCCATTTCTGAAAACCAAATGAAGATCAGTGAATTGAATTTAGACAAGGCAAAAGCCTCATTTGATTTAGCTAATGCCCGTTCAGAAAAGTTAACAATTACTGCACCAATAAGTGGATATGTTAATGCCCGCTATGCAGATGTGGGCGGCTATATTAACCCGGCCTCTGCACTGTTTGAAATGGTGGACAACAACATAATGAAGGTAAACATAGGTGTTGCAGAGCGTTTTATAAAATTCATTAAAAAAGGTTCTAAAATTGAACTCTCTTTTGATGCCTTCCCGGATTTAATAATTAACAGCAAGATTAGTTTTGTTGCTAAAAGTATCGATCCGGAAAACAGAACTTTCTCTGTTGAAGCAATCTTTAAAAACCCGGATGGAAAATTAGCGCCTGAAATGGTTGCGAATATCCGCATGCTTAAGAAAAAACATGACAGCAGTATTTCTGTATCTATTGATGCCTTGTTAGACTCTGAAAACGGCCGCTATGTTTTTATTGAAGAAAATAATATCGCGGTAAAAAAAGTGGTTAAAATTTTAGCCATCCAATCAGATAGTGTTCTGGTTGAGGGGCTTAGTCAAAACCAGAGCCTTGTGGTTTTAGGTCACCGCTCTTTAAGTGATGGTGATATTTTGCAGGTTATTGAGTGAAATCTACAGTAATTGTCATACCCGCATGTTTTTAGCGGGTATCTAATTTGATCGTACCAAGATTCCCGATAAAAGTATTCGGGAATGACATTGGGAGTACCTTCCAAAATTGAAAAAAGGTTTTCGATGAAAATAACAAATATCAGTTTAAAATTTAAAACAAGTGTTTTTGTTTTACTAACAATATTGTGCATTTCCGGCCTGGTCTCGTATGCCGGGCTTGCTGTGGAATCGTTCCCTTCTATTGAGCAGCCTTTTGTAATTGTTGCCGTTCCATACACCGGTGTTTCCCCGGAAGATATGGAAACTCTGGTTGCCAACCCGCTCGAAAAAAAGATAAAGGAAATTACAAAAATCAAAAAAATCACATCAGCGAGCCTTGAAGGTTACACCAATATCACCATTGAATTTGAATCAGATATTGAAGTTGATGATGCTGTACGAAAAGTGCGCGAAAAAGTAGACCAGGCAAAACCGGATCTACCCGATGATATTGAAGAGCCAATTGTTCAGGAAATTAATTTTGAAAATTTCCCTATAATGCTGGTCTCAATTGTTGGTAATCAGTCCCTGGTGCGCCTAAAAAAAATCGCTGAAGATTTGCAAGACAAGTTTGAGCAGATTACAGGCGTGCTTGAAGTAAATATTTCGGGTGGCTTGGAAAGGGAAGTGAAAGTTAATGTAAATGCCCGCTCCTTGGAATATTATAATCTCGGTGCACAGGATGTTACAGACGCCATAAGAAATGAGAATATTACAACTCCTGGCGGTTCAATAGATGGGGGTGACCTTAAATATACTGTGCGTATCCCTGGTGAGTTTGACTCCGTTGAAGAGCTCAAAACCATTGTGGTTAAACATGTTAATGGGCAGCCTGTATATTTACAGGATTTGGCAGATATTGAATTTGGTTTTAAGGAACAGTTAAGTTATTCACGCTTAAATAGCCAGCCTTCCGTTACAATCTCAATCCTGAAAAGAAGTGGTGAAAATGTTATAAATATTTCTGAAGAGGTTAAGGCCATTCTGGAGGAGGATTCAAAACATTTTCCGACACAAACGAGTTATGTGATCAGTAATGACCAATCCAAAGATATAAAAGTGATGGTTAATGACCTGGAAAATAATATTATTTCCGGACTACTGTTGGTTATTCTAGTGCTGTACTTTTTTATGGGCACCCGTAATGGCATTCTTGTTGGGATTGCTATTCCCATTTCGATGGTGATTTCCTTTATCGTAATTGAAGCCATTGGCTTTACTTTAAATATGATGGTACTTTTTAGCCTGATTTTGGCTTTGGGCATGCTGGTTGACAATGCTATTGTAATTGTAGAAAATATCTACCGCCATCACGTAGAAGGAAAATCGCTGATGCAAGCAGCCAAAGATGGTACTGCAGAAGTTGGTATGGCTGTAGTGACTTCAACCATCACGACCTTAGGCGTCTTTGCACCACTCGTATTCTGGTCAGGGTTTATCGGCGAGTTTATGAGCTTTTTACCAATTACGTTGATCATAACACTAGCTTCATCCTTGTTGGTTGGACTTGTATTTAATCCAACTTTGTCCTCCAGTTTTTTAAGGATTGAAAAGAACCTGGAAAATCTACCCGGTGACCGGTTTTTAAAATGGTTAACACCAAAGTATGAATCAGCCTTAAACTGGGCATTACATAATCGTGTTAGTAGAGTTATAGTAATGGTTATGGTCGCCGGTGGTTTTATTATCATGTTAATTGTTTTTATAATGTTCAATCATGGAATTGAGTTTTTTCCTGATCTTGAACCGAGGGCTGCATGGATAAAAGTGGATATGCCCAATGGTACTCGTTTGCAATCATCAGATAAGATTGTAATGGAAATTGAGAAACGGATTGTCGATACACCGGATATGAAGCATTATATAGCCGATGTAGGCAACCAGACAGATCCTAATGACATGTCTGGCCAATCGGCGGGGACGGTTCATAAATCACAAGTAACTGTAGAGTTGATCGATAAACACAAGCGTAGCCAAAACTCGTTTAAAACTTTAAAAGATGTTGCTGATAAGCTGCGGGATATTCCAGGTGCGCAAATTGATGTAACCAAACCACCGGATGGCCCGCCAACAGGAGCAGCCGTAGAAATCCAGATTAAGGGCGAAGATTTTGATATCCTGGATGGTATTTCGGCTGAGATACAGGAGCGCATCAGAAATGTTGATGGCCTGGTAAAGCTTAAAGACAATTATGAAAAAGGGAAACCGGAAATTACGATTCGAATCGATAGGGAAAAGGCTGCCTTATTTGGGCTAAATACATTTGAAATCGCCAATGTAGTACGTACAGCTATTAACGGTACAGAAGCATCCAAATTCAGAGTCGGAAAAGATGAGTATGATATTACAGTTCGTTTTGATAAGGATTTCCGCTCCAGTTATTCGGATCTTTTAAACCTGAGCATTTTTTATGAAGGCAGAAATTATCCTTTGGCCAACTTCGCCACTGTTGAGCTTGGTTCTGGTTTAACACGGGTAAACCATGTTGACCGTGACCGTGTAATTACCATAAATGGTGATTCTTTTGGACGTAGCTCTGCCGAGGTATTGCGTGAAGTTAAGGCAATATTAGTAGATTTTGAACTACCTCCCGGTTATACATTTGCATTTGCAGGACAAGATGAGCAGGAGCAGGAATCCATGGACTTTTTAGCAAATGCTTTTATGATCGCCCTCTTTTTGATTTTCTTTGTTTTAGTATCGCAGTTTAATTCGCTGATTTTACCAGTGGTGATAATGTCTTCTGTGTTTTTATCATTCTTTGGCGTCTTTTTTGGACTGCTGGTTACAGGCTATCCTTTTGGAATTATTATGACCGGGATAGGAATTATTTCACTGGCAGGTGTTGTGGTAAACAATGCCATCGTTTTGATTGATTATATCCAGAAATTACGTGCCCGTGGTTTGGCCAAAACAGAAGCGATAATCCAGGCAGGAAAAACGAGGTTTCGCCCTGTATTGCTAACCGCCATTACAACAATTCTTGGCCTTTTGCCTTTAACTGTCGGACTTAATATTGATTTTATTGGAATGCTCAAGTTTGATTTTCATAATATAATTGAAATTGGTGCGGAGAGTTCTCAGTGGTGGGCAAATATGGGTGTTGCAGTAATTTTTGGGTTGATGTTTGCAACGGCGTTAACACTGATTATCGTTCCGGTTATGTACCATCTATTAACGGGGATTGACGAATGGGCAAGCCATGTTTTTAGGAGGAAATTTGGCAGAATTGCGTGATGGGAGTTGTAAAAATTCCTACCACGGAACAAATTGCCAAGGCTGACAGGTATGTTGGCAAAGTACACAAAAAGGGAAATGTAGTCATCACTTTGGACACAACATAAAAAGATGAGGTAATCATAAAGGATTGGAGTAAATGATTTCTATAAAGCAACTTAACGCTATTCGTGTTGAGACAGTCTATGAAACATTTCTATTGACTATCCATATACAATTTTGTAATATATGTACGAAATACATATAATTATAAGAATAACGTATAAAATTAGGAATTCCGTCAAGTATGTTAGATCTATCAAAATTAAATCTGCCTGAAAAGCAACGGCTTATCGTTGAT
>JADFUQ010000197.1 GCA_015222065.1 Bacteroidota bacterium | reverse complement strand
CGAAAATGATTCCTTTATCTGCCTGACCAGTGAAACAGAAACTACCTTCCCATCAATTCCCACCCTGCTATTCCCGGGAAGTGTTTCAGTTATCCATTCAATATATTCAGGTGTATGAGGGACTTTTAGTTTAACCAGGGAAACCGGCAAATTTCTTAATTGCTGTTCTGCCTGAATAAAATAGCGGGAATCAGTCCATAATCCGGCAAAATCCCTGGTAATTACAACAGTACCTGCCGAACCCGTAAATCCTGTCAGCCAGGTTATTGACCTGTATCTTTCAGGCATATACTCTCCCTGGTGAGGATCAGTAATGGGTATAATATATGCATCCATACCTGCATTTTCCATCTCTTCCCTTACTCTTGTGATTTTTACATCTATTGTCATAAGTGTTACGGGTTACGGGTTACGGGTTACGAGTTATCTGAAAATAAAACCATCTTTCAACGGATCTTCAGGGTTAAGGTAAAATGTATTTTGCCCGGTAAATTCTGCTGACCCGGTCACTTCCGGTATTACAGCATCATAAATGTCGTACTTCACTGTTTTTATCACTTCCACATCCATTGTTGTACCCAGGATACTTTCAATAGTAATTTTTTTTCCAATATTCAATTCCTTCTTAGCATAATGTAGTGCAGCTCTTGCACTAACTCCGGAACCGGTTGCCGACCGATCTACCTCTCCTTCGGCAAAAACACAAACATTCCTGCTATGGTTACTATAATCATAAGGATTTCCTGTAAAGATAGTGCCATACAGAAAACTCAGATCAGGTTCATAAGGGTGGTTAATACTAAAATTATTATTCACAGCTTTCTTTATTCGCTTTCCGAAGTCAATTATTTTCCCGTAATCGCTCTTATCCAGGTTGAGTCCCAGGTCTCTCGCTTCACAAAAGGCATAAAATGCACCACCATAAGCCACGTCAAAATCAATCTTTCCTATACCTGAAATATCAATCGACTGATCACGTATTAACAGGAATGATGGTACATTTCTGAAAGAAACTTCTTTTACAATACCATCCTTTACTACTGCAGTTGATTCAATTCTTCCGGGTGGTGCATCTATTTTAATTACCGGGTTTTTACCTGTTTTTACTATAATTTCTGTTTCCAACACAAGTTTTGTTAATGCTATTATTGCATGTCCGCACATAGTGCTGTAACCCTCGTTATGCATAAAAAACACACCGAAATCACCATCCGGTGTTGTGGGTTCAGTAATAACTGCACCATACATATCAGCATGTCCCCGTGGTTCCAACATAACAGCTGTACGGATATCATCATAATGCTCACTGAAATACTTTCTTTTATCCAGAATGGATTTGCCCGGTGTTTCAGGTAATCCTTCTGTAAATACACGTAACGGTTCGCCTCCGGTATGCATATCAATGGTCTTAATAGTCATCCATTCTTCAGGAGGCTTCCAGTTCAGGTTGTCGAGTAGATTTTTCTTCATTACATTTTTATTTTAGTTCCGATTACATTAGGCATTTAATAACGTAATTAAATATGCCTGAAATGCAACTATCGTAGTATTATTATATTCAAGTTCGCATTGAAGCAGCTTTATATGATAAAGATAGACGTTTTATTTATATATCGGAATTTTAATATTGCCTGTTGATATACAGCATGTTATGATGTTGTATTATGTCTTTTCTAATAAAAGGCTGAGGCTAAGGCTTAGGGATTTGACTACTCATTTTTCTATTTTTTAGATATAACTTTTCAGTTTTCTTTTGTTAATTATTTATTTCGTTTCTTAGACATTCTAATTAGAGCCCGTCTATAAAGTCCGAAAGTTTAATTAAATAGTAAAAATCACAAATGACAAGCATCAAGTTGTAAATAAAT
>JADFUQ010000196.1 GCA_015222065.1 Bacteroidota bacterium | reverse complement strand
TTGATTAAATCCATTGAGGGATTCAGGGGAGAACCCAGACAACGACCACCATATCCGATTGAAAAAGGTATTTACGGTTCTCCCACCTGCATCAATAATGTAGAAACTCTGGCAAATATTTCGGTAATCATTAATCAGGGTGCTAAAGAGTATATTAAAGTTGGAATACCCGGAAATACAGGAACAAAAATTTTCTCACTGGTCGGGAAAATTAGAAATACCGGTCTCGTTGAAGTCCCCTTAGGAATCAAAATTAGTCAGGTCGTTTATGATATCGGAGGTGGGGCACCGGGAAATGCAAAAATAAAAGCCGTGCAAACCGGAGGGCCATCCGGCGGATGCATCCCGGCCAGATTATTTGATCTTTCTATCGACTATGAAAGCTTGAGTGAAGCGGGTTCTATCATGGGTTCCGGTGGGATGATCATAATGGATGAAAATACCTGTATGGTCGATGTGGCTAAATACTTTATGAACTTTTTAAAAGAGGAATCCTGTGGAAAGTGTTTTACCTGTCGTAAGGGCACTCAACGCATGTATGAGCTCCTGGACGATATTTCTGCCGGACGGGGAACAATGGAACATCTCACTCTTCTGGAGGAACTTGCTCATACGGTTAAAGAAACGTCGATGTGTGGTCTCGGACAATCAGCGGCAAATCCTGTTTTAAGTACCCTGCGTTATTTTCGAAATGAATATGAACGACATATTAAGGAGAAAAAATGTGATGCGCACGTCTGTACTGAATTAGCTGGGGTCCCCTGTCAATCGGCCTGTCCCGTAGGAACTGAAGCGTGGCGATATGTAGCCCATATTGCCCGCGGAGAATATGAAGAAGCATATTCTGTGATTCGTGAGGCAAATCCATTTCCGTCCGTATGTGCCAGGGTCTGCGATCATCCCTGCGAAGATAAATGTCGCGCGGGTACGAGCGGTGGAAGTCCTATCTCAATTCGGGCACTTAAACGATTTATTACAGACCGCATGGATCCTTCTACCTATAAGCCTCTCAGAGAGCGGAAAAAGGGTAAAACATTGCAAATTGCCATCGTTGGTGCCGGGCCGGCAGGATTGACAAGCGCACACTACCTTTCACTGAAAGGATATAAGATAAGTATCTTTGAATCTGAATGCGAACCCGGGGGCATGCTTTATTGTGCAATCCCTCCCTATCGTTTACCACGGGAGACTATCAAAAATGAGATCGGTTCAATCTTAGATGAAAATATAAATATAAAATTAAACACGACCCTGGGTATAGATTTCTCTATCGACGATTTGTTCAATCAGGGATTTAAATCTGTCTTATTAGCGATGGGTTCACATAAAAGCAAACCGTTGCATATTGAAAATGAAGACGTGCAGGGTGTTTATCCATCAATCGAATATTTAAAGGCTTTTAATCTGCGCAATCAAAACTTTGCGAAGGGTAAAGTAGGAGTAATCGGTGGAGGAAATTCTGCTATTGATGCCGCACGCACAGCAATTCGACAAAAAGAAGTGGATAGTGTTACGATCTATTATCGTCGGACCCGGAATGAAATGCCGGCATTTGATGAAGAGATTGAGGCAGCTGCTCAGGAAGGAATTAAAATTCAAACGCTTATTTCACCTAAACGAATATTAACTGAAAAGGGAAAACTTTCCGGTTTGGAATTTCTCCAAAATGAACTGGGCGAATTAGATGAAAGCGGGCGAAAAAAACCTGTTCCTGTTGCAGGATCCGAACACATTATTAACCTCGATACTCTAATTGTTGCAATCAGCGAAGATTCAGGGAAAGATTGTATGAGTGCCGCTCAATCAGCGGACATACTTACAACGGATTTTAATACAATAAGGGCTGATAAATTAACTTTGGCTACCAACAGGCCGGGAGTGTTCGCCGCAGGTGATGTAGTAACGGGACCAAATACAGTTATAGAAGCTATTGCCGCTGGTAAAACAGCGGCCATTATGATCGATCGCTATATAAGAGGCGAAGATATGTTAAAGGAGACACTACCATATAAACCAACAATATATATTGAACCTGTTGAAATGGATCACGAAGAAGTCCAGGAAGCCAGACGGATTGAAACTCCCAGAGCACCTTCAGAATGGCGCTGCCGAAACTTTGCTGAAGTGGAAGTCTCCTTATCTTTGGAAGAAGCACGCAAAGAAGCTCAGCGCTGCCTGCGTTGTGATCTGGAATTCACAAAACCGGCAGTTCAAGAAATAGAAGTAAAAGACGTAGAAAAAGTAGAAGTAGCGGAGGAAAGTACTCATGGTTAACATCATCCTAAACGGATTACCCGTGAAAGTAGAAGAAGGGACAACCATTCTGGAAGCGGCACGGTTTTATGGATCCCCTATTCCAACCTTATGTCACATAGAGGGTCTGTCTCCCTATGGCGCCTGTCGCCTCTGCGTGGTTGAAATCGGAGAGGGTGAAAACACCAGGTTAGTTACCTCCTGCACACACCCGGTTGAAGAGAACCTTAAAGTAAGAACAGCTTCTCAAAAAGTATTAAAAGCACGCAAAATGATTATAGAACTGCTTCTCGCCTCCTGCCCACAATCAAAGACCATCCAGGATATTGCTTCCGCACATAACGTGCGACAACAGAGATTCCGACAAGAATACGAGGATTGTATTCTCTGTGGTTTATGTGTACGCATGTGTGAAGAACAGATGATGGCAAAAGCGATCGGTTTTCAGGGGCGGGGCGAGCACAGACGGATTGGAACACCTTTTAATGTTAAATCAGAAGAGTGCAGGTTGTGTGGCGCGTGTATGTATATTTGTCCGGCTTGTCAGTTAAGATGCACATATACGGAACCGGAAAAGGCAATCTGCGGAGGCTGTGCAAACCTGAGCCCACCCTGTATTGAAAAAGAAGAATTTCATGACATGATGTGCTACATGGATCCATGCGTAGCATGCGAAATACAAAAAAAGTAATAGCTAACAGCGGAGGAATATTAAATGTCATCAACATTATCAAGAGTAAACTCGTCAGCAGCAACACTTACTAAAAATAGAACGGAAGATTCGATTACGCCTGCATCCGGAATGTGTGTTACCTGTGTTGACGGCTGCATCGGCATGTGTGAAATTGGAAAATCTGCCTATCGTGGCCATGAAGTGATTTATCCCCAACCATTCGGTGTGATAACAACAGCGTCAGAAAAAACATATCCTGTTGACTATTCCCATTTTAGTATAATGGGAACAGCAGTAGGTGCTGAAGGTATTGAAGCCGACAGTGATAAGGCCATTTTCCCTGCTGTGGATCTTGAAGTACGATTTGGTCATGATAATGAAATAAAATTCCGTCTTCCCTGGATTATCCCGGGTATCGGCTCCACAGATATCGCAAAAAATAACTGGGAAGGTCTTGCTATAGGTTCCGCACTGGCAGGAACAGGACTTACAATCGGAGAGAATGTAGTCGGTATGGATATGGAATCCATTATTAAAAACGGTAAAGTTGTGGATACGGTAGATTTGAAAAGACGTGTTAAATTATTTCAAGATCACCAGATTGACGGATATGGCGCAATTATCGTTCAAGCCAACGTTGAAGATACCCGATTGGGTGTGCAAGAATATGCCATAAACGAATTGGGTGTGGAAATTGTTGAATTGAAATGGGGTCAGGGTGCCAAGAATATTGGAGGTGAAGTAAAAATCAGAGATCTAAAAAAAGCCCAAATGCTATACGAAAGGGGATATGTTGTTTTACCAAATCCAACTGATCCCAATGTGATAAAATCTTTCGAAAAAGGCGGTTTTAAGGAATTTGAAAGACATTCACGGATAGGCATGGTAACGGAAGAATCTTTTGCTGAGAGAGTGGAAGAACTTCGGAAAGCAGGAGCTAAATATATAACTCTCAAGACAGGCGCTTATCGTCCGGTGGATCTGGCCCGTGCCATTAAGTTTTCCTCAAAATACAAAATCGATCTTCTAACAGTTGATGGTGCTGGTGGTGGGACAGGAATGAGTCCCTGGAGAATGATGAATGAATGGGGAATACCTCCCGTCGAACTTCACTCATTGTTATATCAATATGCCAAAATATTAGATGACCGTAAGGAATATGTTCCGGCGTTGGCCTTAGCCGGAGGTTTTACCTTTGAAGATCAGATATTTAAGGGACTGGCCTTAGGTGCACCTTATGTAAAACTGATTGGTATGGCACGAAGTCCAATTGCCGCTGCGATGGTCGGGAAGACAATCGGAACAGCAATTGAAAGTAATATGCTGCCCGTATATGTCGAGCGGTTTGGTAATTCAATTGATGAAATCTTTGTAAC
>JADFUQ010000195.1 GCA_015222065.1 Bacteroidota bacterium | reverse complement strand
TCAGTGATTCCATATTGTGGGTAAATGTATAAACGGTCATCTGCTTTGCAATTACCTGCAAGAACAGTTTTTTCTGCATGTCCGTACCAATGACAAATTGGAGCGTTAAAAAACCCCTTGATCAATTCCTTCTGAAAGTCATATAATTTCTCAGAGCCAAGCATTATACATTCAAATTTATGATCCAGCTTAAGATTGTTCCTTCCCATCATTTTACAAAAGAAATAAAGTGAGGAAGGATAAGCTTGAAGGATAGGAGTTTTATATTTTTCAATAGCTCTTATAAAATACTTTACATTTTCTGAAGTCAAACTAAATGAAGACAAAATCAATCCATGTAGAGGATCGTAATATACATTGCTTGGAATCATCCTGCCTCTCAGTATTGTAGATTTAGTTTTTAAACTTATTGAAGTATAAAATCTCGACCAAAGATTGTGAATAAATGCCTTTTCAATAAGCCCATTCTTGGATTGTTGGTAAAACCCAAATGGTATTCCGGTTGATCCTCCTGTTTTTTGAATCTCTAAATTTTTAACGGTTCTATTTGAAAATGCATCAATTTGGTGTCGTAAAATTTTCTTTGATATGAAAGGAATAATTTTAATGTCATCTAAAGTTTTCAATTTATCCGGATGAAAATCTCCTTTTTCCCAATGATTTCTGTATCCTGGAATGTTATTCCAACAATAATCTATAAGATACTTTAACTTTTGAAACTGTAAGTTACTGAATTCCTCCTGGCTATATTTCCCGGTTTTTTTCAGCATATTCCTGATTTCCTGGTAGTGCCTGTAATTCCTGGAAATACTGACCGGTAATAAGGAGCGGACTTTACGTATTATTCTGTATTTTTTTAATGAAACCATTAGTTAATCATGAGAGTTGCAAGTGTAGTTTGTGTCAACACTTCAAATTTTATAGGCCATCCTCTGGAGGAATCAGTAAGATGCTCAAAAAGGTTAGTTAATTCCTCAATATGTCCCTTCTTACTGTCTGTTGATCTAATCTCTTTAACATTGCATCCATAACTCTTGATTTTTTTATAATCATCAAGCACAATAGTTTTTTCATCAAAGTGAATTTCCATATATTCTTTTGGAAATTCCCGGCTGCCTACAGCAAAATATTCAATGGTAGCTATTGAACCATCCTCATATTTTAATATAATTGATTTATTATCTGAACTACTAAAATGTTCTGTGGAAGGAGACAGGCTCTCATAACTTATTGACACAACCGGCTTCCCTACGAAAAAAGTCATTAAATCAATAATATGACAGGCTTCCCCGACAATACGTCCACCATTTTCATGTATCCAGTGATCATTTGAAATAAAACCGGCATTCATTCTGTAATGGATGTAAAGCGGGTTAATTCTTTTGTCTGTTTGTTTCTTAATCTCTGCGGCATATGGACTGAATCGCCGATTAAAACCTACCATTAACATTGGCTTACCTGATAGAGAGTCTTTTTTATAGAATGATTCAATTCGATCAAGATCATCAAGGTTTGTTGCTAAGGGTTTTTCAACAAATACATGTTTCCCTTTTTGCAATGCTTTTAACACCAGTTTTGCATGCGAATCATGTCTGGTACAGATGAGAATAAGATCTACATTCTGATCATCTAAAATTTCGTCAAT